>CBETWC010000072.1:0-7455 GCA_965539925.1 uncultured bacterium | reverse complement strand
CCGGGCGCGGTCGAGTCGGGTGCTGGCATCGCGCAGGGCGATATCGATATCCTTTCCATATCCAAACGAGAGGTCGACAGACGAGGCACCCAGAGTAGTATTCGACTGTACAGAGATGGCGTCTTCTGTAATTGCCAGTTGTTCCTCCAGCTGCCGTGTGACCTGATCTTCCATCACCGTTGCCGGGACTCCCGGATCTAGAATGCGCACGCGTATATCCGGGTAGATAATGTGGGGGTGCAGGTCGATGGCCAGGCGGCCGAGAGCAAAGCCGCCGAGCACGACGACGGCGATGGCGATCATGCTGACACCGATCGGGTGCCGTATTGACCAGGGTGTTTCGCACTTCAAGCTCAAGATCACACCGGGTCGCATCGATCACGTCGCTGAGATCAGGAAGGCTCATCCCAATGCGGTCCTCGGTATCGATGCAAACGGTTCCTTTGATGCCTCGACCGTGTCTGAGCTCGGGTTGCTCGCGAATCTTGACGTCGCCTATGTTGAGCAACCAGTGGTCGATATGACCTCTGAGGCCGCGGCTACGGCCAGGTCTCTCGTGGGAGCCCCGCTGTTTGCTGACGAGTCGGTGCGATCGGTGGCGGATGCCGACAACCTGCTTGTACATGCTCACATCGATGGCGTTGTCGTGAAGCCTGGTCGGCTCGGCTGGTCAGGGGCACTCGTCGTGCGAGAGATGGCGAATGCCGCCGGGAAACTCTGGCGCGCCTCGGGTCTTCTCGAGACCGGGATAGGCCGGGCGTACACGAACACCCTCGCAGCGTGCCCCGACGCCTTCGTCTCAGATGTTGCTCCAGCCGAGTGGTTCCTGGAGGCCGACATCACGGTGCCCTCGGAGGCGGGCGTTCGAGTGGATCCTGATCCAGAATTGCTGGATCGGTATCTCGTGACCCAGATCGATCTCGACCAGGTCGATACGGATTAGCGAATTGGCAGGCCGAGGCCGCGGCTGATGACGAGGCGTTGGATCTCGGAGGTGCCCTCACCGATCTCGAGGACCTTTGCGTCGCGGTAGTGGCGCGACACCAGAGTTGTGTCCAGGAAGCCTGCTCCACCGAAGACCTGGGTTGCGTCCCTCGTTGCGCTCACGGCCGCTTCGGAGGAATAGAGCTTGGCGACGGCAGCCTCCTGCTTGAACGGTCTGCCCTGATCCTTGAGCCAAGCAGCCCTGTAGGTCAGCAGACGAGCAGCATGGGTCATCACCTCGATGTCAGCGATCTTGAAGGCGATTGCTTGGTTCGATCCGATGGGCCTGCCGAAGGCGTGTCGATCGTTGGCGTACGAGACCGATTCATCGACGCATGCTTGGAGGACGCCAACCGCCATGGCCGCGATGGCAACGCGTCCGTCGTCAAGGGTCGAGAGAAACTGGTGAAAGCCCCGTCCGCGTTCGCCGAGCAGATTCTCTGCAGGAACCCGAGCGTCGATGAACGTGAGGCCGTGGGTGTCAGATGCCCGCCAACCCATCTTGGAATAGGCTGGCTCGACCGTGAAGCCATCGGTATCGATAGGAACAAGGATCGATGAGATCTCGTCGGGAGCCGTGCGGGCAGCGATCGTGACCACGCTGGTCATGTCTGTGCCGGAGTTCGTGATGAAGGCTTTGGTTCCGTTGATGACCCACTCGTCTCCGTCGAGTTCTGCCTTGGTTGCGGTGGCACCTGCATCTGAGCCGGCGTCGGGCTCGGTCAGCCCGAATCCTGCGAGCGTCCTGCCCGCAACAAGGTCGGGAAGCCACTTCGCCTTCTGCTCATCAGAGCCGAACTCATGGATCGGATTGATGCCAAGTCCGACACCGGCTTCGAGAGTGATCGCCATGGACTGGTCGACTCTTGCAATCTCCTCGATTGCGATGCAGAGGCTCACGAAGTCGGCGCCCGCCCCACCCCACTCCTCGTCGGCGGTGATGCCGAAGAGGCCAAGGTCACCCATCTCGCGAACGACATCGGCAGGGAAGTGGTGGTCTGCATCCCACTGTTCGGCATTGGGCGTGATGCGGTCCTCGGCGAACTCACGCACCATGGAGCGAAGAGCCTTGTGTTCGTCAGTGAAATCGAAATCCATCGAGCCTCCTGGGGGCGAGCATAGGAGGGAGCGAGCGACCATCGAGAGGATCCGGACTTCGATACTCTCCCCGTCATGAAACGCTGGTTCTGGGTTCTCGATGTTGTGGTGGTCGTGTCCTTTGCCGTCATCGGGTCAGATTTCCATGGATTCGCGTTCGATTTCCTCGGGATCCTGCGGGTAGCAACGCCTTTCCTGATCGCACTCGGCGGTGGCATAGCGATCCTTCGGGCATGGAACAAACCGCTCTCGATCATCAACGGCGTGCTCCTTGCCATGATCTCACTCGCAGGCGGCATGGCGATGCGGCACTACCTGTGGAACGAAGGCACACCCAAGATGTTCATCCTCGTCACAGGTGCATACTTCCTTGCCCTCATGGTCGGCTGGCGCCTGATCGCCGTCGGGTTCGTCTGGGCCAAGAATCGATTCTGAAACGTCAGAGTCGATCCGGTCTCTTGATTCTTTGTTCTTTGCTCTCTGCTCTTTGCTCTAGCATCCTCTTATGGACACAGCCGTAGCCCTCGTAAAGACATACCTTCAGGCCAACGGGTTCTTCACCGTCACGGAGTACCCGATTCTCGAGAGCATCGGTGTAACGACGCGTTCGGTGACGGACATTGACATTCTTGCCATCCGATTTCCCGGAGCCGGGGGGATCGGTTCCGACGCGACCACGGGCGGCCTCAGGATCGAACCGGACGCAACATTGGGTGTGTCTGATGAGCAGATCGAAGTGATCATCGGTGAGGTGAAAGAAGGTGCCGCTGAACTCAACAAGGCGGCCAGGGATCCTGCAGTGATCGCAGCGGCTCTCCGCCGGTTCGGTGCGATTCGTCCAGAGGCAGAGGACGCGATCGTGAGCGAACTCCTCGAGGACGGCGAGGCTTTCCACCCGGTCGGTATCAGGGTTCGTCAGATGGTGTTTGCGACGAAGCCTCCGACCCGTCGCAACTACTCGTATCTGTGGATGCACATCGGCGAGATAGCTGAGTGGTTGCAATCCCAGGTCGAGGAGCACTGGGATGTGATCAAGACGATACAGTCGAAGGACCCGACGCTCAGCTTCCTTCTCTTGTTCGAGAAGGCACGTCGCGGGGAGAGCTGATCAGGTGTGTTCGACGTAGTGCTGTGGCGGCCAGAGATACCGCCGAATACAGGCAACCTGATGCGGCTGACCGTGAATACCGGCTGTCGTCTGCATCTGATCGAGCCACTCGGGTTCGACATCGATGATGCTCGGCTGCGCAGGGCAGGTCTCGACTATCGCGAGTTCGCCGATGTAGAGACATACAAGAGTCTCGACGCGCTTGTGCAGGCATTGGAACCCAGGAGGATGTTCGCCTTCACCCAGCACGCCGAGCATCTCTATACGGATGTCGAGTACGAGCCAGGTGACGTCCTCCTCTTCGGACGTGAGTCCGACGGTCTTCCGCGAGATGTCCTCTCGTCGGATGCCGTCACCGATCGTGTTCGCATACCGATTGCGGAGGGAGGTCGCAGCCTGAACCTCGCCAACGCCGCCGCAATCGCGGTCTACGAGGCCTGGCGCCAGAACGACTTCTTGTGAGTCGTGCTACGTCATACCTACTTCGTACTACGTTCCTCCCATGATCCACAAGACCCCCATCTCGGTTCGCTTCTATGAACTCGATCCATACAGGCACCTCAATCACTCCGTGTACATCCAGTATTTCGAGACCGGTCGTATCGATCTGTTCAAGGAGATGGGATGGAGCCTCACACAGATGTCTGATCTCGGGACCCAGGTCGTGGTCGTCAGCATCGAGACGCAGTTCCTGCTGCCCGGTGTCGAGAACGATGATTTGATTGTCGAGACGTGGGTGGAAGAAGTGAAGCGGGTCTCGATGCGATTCGGGCAGCGCATCACGCGTGGCGATGAGGTACTCGCCACCCAGACCGTGCACGGTGCTTGTACCAGTCTTGGAGGTCGTCCGAAGCGAACGCCGGAAGAGCTTCTCGAAGGCCTCCGTCGCTTCGGTCCCTCCGATTCGTGAGCGACACCGCTGCACTTGAGGCTGCGTCCTATGCCACGTGGACCGCTGACATGACCGATGTTGTCGCGGGATGGGACGTAGCCGCCACGGCGGGTGTGAGTCGGAGGGTGAACAGCGCAAGGGCTATCGGTGAAGCAACAGTCGATGCCGACTCGCTCATCGCCCTTCGCGGTTGGTTCGACGACCGTGGTCTCGCATTCGTTGTCAGAGAGACGCCGCTCATGGCACCAGCAACGAGCGCCGCTGTGCGAGATGTGTGGGGATTCGAGTCTCTTGACGAGACGATCGTGATGATCCGCGACTCCGAGGCAAGCGCGCCGGACACCGCTCGGGTTGTCGATGTCATGGACGAGTCGTTCCAAGCTGCGTTGGCCAGGCTCAATGGACGTACCGGTCCTGACGCAGTCACGCTTGCACGCATCCACGCGAGAGTTGCCCATCGGAGTGCAGGAATCTGGATACCCGGAGCAGCAGTCGGCGTGGTCGCTCGGAATGACGGCCTCGCTGCCGTGTTCTCTGTCGCGGTTGCCCCCGAGCAGCGTCGCCGCGGGCTTGCCAGAGAGATGATGACAGTGGCATCCAGATGGGCCGAAGAACACTCGGTGCCCCACGTGTTCATCCAAGTCGCTGGAACGAATCACGCGGCGATCGAGTTGTACCGAACGTTGGGCTTCACAGAGGTGTACAGATATCGGTATCTCCAGCCGGTGGGCGCGACCTCACCGAGCTAGGTTCTGATTCGGAGGAACATGCACAAGACACGCGTCGCTACATGGTCAGAGATCGAACCGGGCGGACTCGTTCACGTGCTCATCGCAGGTGTTGACCTGGTCATCGTCCGATGGCCGGTCGGGGAGGGCCACAGTGTCCTGTATGGCAGGTGTGTGCACAGAGGTGCGCTGATGGCTGACGGCCATATCGATGGCGAGAACCTCGTGTGCGGTGTGCACTCGTGGGACTACCGCTTCGACACTGGTGTGTCGAGCTATCGGGACACCGACGTGCTGCAGAAGTTCACTTCGGGTGTCGACGAGGGCGAAATCTGGGTTGATGTTGATGAGATTGCAGCATGGGTGATTGATCATCCGCAGCCTTTCGATCGCGACTCCTATCAGGGGGCGTATCAGGACCCGACCGGCACCCATGTTGAGCATCATGTCAAGGACATCAGGGAACTAGCCGAGCACGGTCTCGACCGTGTCGGTCACCACGGCAAGACAGGTGCGATGGGTGTGCCGGCGGACAAGCTCCCGAAGTGGGATGACATCCAGGTGCTTACTGCCCAGCTTGCGCGCCCGCCGCTGCTCGATGAGGAATCGGTGAACACTTCCGTTGTCATAGGTCCTGCTGCACGGAAGCCGATGACCATCGACGTTCCACTGTTCGTATCCGACATGTCGTTTGGAGCATTGTCGCGTGAGGCGAAGACGGCTCTAGCGCGTGGTGCCGAACTCGCTGGAACTGCCATTGCATCGGGGGAGGGCGGCATGCTCCCTGCCGAGAAGGCAGAGTCGACCAGGTACATGTACGAGTTGGCCTCGGCGAGGTTCGGATTCTCGTGGGACAAGCTCATCGACGTGCAGGCGTTCCACTTCAAGGGTGGACAAGCAGCGAAAACCGGCACTGGCGGTCATCTCCCCGGACCGAAGGTCACAGCGGAGATCGCTGCGGTACGCGACGTACCGGTCGGTGAACCTGCCATCTCGCCTGCGCGGTTCCCCGAGTGGACGAGACCTGCACAGTTCGCGGAATTCGCAGCCGAGGTCCGTGAACAGACCGGTGGGATTCCGATCGGTTTCAAACTCTCGGCACAGCACATCGAAGCGGATCTCGATGCCGCGCTCAACGTGGGTGTCGACTACGTGATTCTCGACGGAAGGGGAGGGGCGACCGGGGCCGCGCCGCTCCTGTTCAGGAACAACATCTCTGTCCCCACGATCCCTGCACTTGCACGCGCTCGTGCGTTCCTCGACGAAGCCCAGGCACCGAACGTGTCGCTGGTCATCACCGGCGGGCTACGAACACCAGCCGACTTCGTCAAGGCACTTGCTCTCGGTGCTGATGCTGTTGCAGTCTCCAACGTCGCTCTCCAGGCGATCGGATGCATCGGTATGCGCGCATGCAACACCGACAACTGCCCTGTTGGCATTGCAACCCAGCAACCCCACCTGCGGTCGCGGCTACCGGTTGATGAGGCTGCACATCGGCTTGGTCGCTACTTCGGCGCAACAACGGAACTCATGACGGTCCTTGCCCGCGCCTGCGGTCACTCGTCGCTTGGCGAGTTCACCGTCGATGATCTCACGACGTTCGACCGCGACATGTCAGAGCTCTCAGGCGTCCAGTTCGGTGGAGTCATCAGCCGCTGAGCTGCACTCGAGGATCGTCATCACCGTACAATCCGCGTTGCGGGCCCGTAGCTCAGTTGGTTAGAGCTGTCGACTCATAATCGATCGGTCGCAGGTTCAAGTCCTGCCGGGCCCACTCAAGGAACTTGATGTGCGAGATGGCACTGGATCAGGCTGGTGCGTTCTCTCAAGCCTCTCTATCGCCAGCTTGGCAGCGCGAGTTCTTGCCGTACGAATCATACGAGTTCTTGTTCGGTGCTTTAGGTTCAAGTCCTGCCGGGCCCACTGATCAGATCGTTCGCTGACGCTCACTGCCAGATACCAGATGCCAGATCGTTCGCTGACGCTCGCTTCCAGATTTGAGGTTCCGATTGTCTGGTATCTGGTATCTGGTATCTGGAATCTGCAGAGGGTTCAAGTCCTGCCGGGCCCACTTCAGGTGTTCGAACCTCCGTAGCTGTCGACGTAAGGTCGATCCGGCCCGCTGGAACGTCACCGTGGAGCGCAGTGCGCTCTAGGAGCGTGGGTCGGAACTTGTGTCGTGTGTCGGGGTTTCGGGTCGCTGGTCGAGATGGGCGCCTGATTCGGGTATATCGAATGAAGCATGATGGGGCCTGGTCGGGTTCAGGAGCTTGGTAGCGGTACCGTTTCCGCGGCGTTGGCGAGTTTTCTCAGGTTGTGGCATATGGCATGGAGCGTCCATTCGCCTTTGGCACCGGTGAAGCCTCTGAGCCGGAGATGCTTCGCGTTCTGTCTGGTTTTCATCTGCCCGAAGACCGGTTCAACGATCGCTTTGCGTCTGGCATAGTCGACCCGTCCGGGCTTGGTACGCATCCGGCGGGCCATCCGTTCACGCTGAGTCGCATCCTTGGGGATCCGTCCTGTCGGGGCATCGGGTACCTGTTCGTTGTGCCTGATCTTGCCTGTCGCGACCACAGCGTTGACCTCCAGATCGGTGAGCTGTTGGAGGTTGTCTTCTGAGCAGTACCCGGCATCAGCGAGAACAA
>CBETWC010000071.1:0-7497 GCA_965539925.1 uncultured bacterium | reverse complement strand
ACCCCCTCCTCGCTCGCTGCGCTCGCGTGTCCTCCCTGAAGGGAGGACGACAGACAAGACCTCCGAGTCGTACTACATCATTCGTACTACGTTCTGAGGCTTCTCCTCTCCGCCACACCCCGCCTGAATCCGAAGAACCACTAGTCGGCTGTTGCGGTAGCTGAGGCAAGCTGCCTGATCATCTCGGTGACGGCCGTGTCGACATCGGGGACGACAGTCACGACACCTGGAGTTGTCCGTAGCTCAGCTTCGAGGTGAGGGACCAGTCCCATCCACGGCTCTCCGACGGCGATGATCGGCTTCGGGGCAGACCCTGCGAAGGGAGCGACGTAGGCAAGATTCCACGCGACGAGCAATTCGGCCGCGGTGCCGAGACTGCCCCACAGGGAGATCGAACCTGCTGTCGAATCCGCAAGGAGTCCAATTCGCTCGACCAGCGAACCCGCTGGCATCTCGGTGACCACGTGGTCGTTTGCTCCGGCACGCCCGGGGAACACGGAAGGGGCGGTGACTCCGACAACATGACCGCCGACGCTACTGGCCCCGAGGCTCACAGCCTCCATCGATCCTGAGTAGCCGCCCGTGGCAACGGCGAACCCGGCCTCTGCCAGGAGCCGACCACATCGCACGGCGGCTTCATAGTGTCCGTCGCCCGGTGTCGACAGGGAAGCCCCGAATACTGCGATCGTCTGTTCCATGGTGGATCAGGCTACATCGAGGAGTGAAGCCAACCGATCCGGGGTAGCGTTGCGCCCATGCCTGCACCAATCGCACCCAAGAAGCCCCACTCGCGAACACTGCACAGCGAGGTTGTCGATGATCCGTGGTTCTGGCTGAGAGAGAAGTCGGATCCAGCGGTCATCGCCCACATCGAAGCCGAGAACGCATACGCCGCAGCAGTTCTGGAGCCGACGGAGACACTCCAGGAGGAGATCTTCGCAGAGATCAAGGAGAGGACGCAGGAGACGGACCTCGCCGTTCCGGCGCAGAAGGGCAACTACTGGTACGCCCCTCGAACTGAGGAGGGCAAGTCGTACGCCATCAGGGTCAGGATGGAGGGTGGACCCGAAGGTCCCGTCGAACTCGTCCTCGATGAGAATGCCGAGGCAGACGGTCACGAGTACTTCCGCCTGGGCAACTTCTCAGTGAGTGCAGATCACCGGTTCGTGGCATATTCCACGGACACGACGGGTGCCGAGAGTTACACCACTCGTGTTCGGGAGATTGCATCGCAGCAAGACCTACCGGACGTGCTCACAGAGTGTCGCTACGGGCTGGCGTGGTCCGCTGACGGCGCCTACCTCTTCTACACCGTTGCCGACGAGGCACTTCGGCCGTTCCAGATCTGGCGACATGAGATCGGAACCGACCAAGCCGACGACGTTCTGGTCCTCCAGGAAGACGATGACCGCTACTTCTTCGGGCTGGGGAAGACCCGCTCAGGGGAGTTCATCGTTATCACGGCGGACTCGGCAATCACCGAATCTGCTTGGGTCCTCCCGGCCGATGAGCCGACGTCTGAGCCCCGAGCGGTACTTCCACGGATTGAGGGTGTCGAGTACACGATCGACCACAGAGGCGATGTGTTCTGGGTGGTCATCAACGATCAGGGAGCTGACGGCAGGGTGGTCACGGTGCCGGTCGACGGTGGCTCGCCAACGGAGACCGTCGCACACGTAGCCGGCCGAAAACTCATAGCCGCGATGTGTTTCGCGGACCATGTGCTGATCTGGGGGAGATCTGAGGGTCTTCCGGCAATATTCGAATACGATTCCGGATCGTTGGATGCGATCGGATTTGATGAGGCGGTGTACGAGGTAGCTCCCGAGGCCAATCATGAGTTCGCAGCATCGAAAGTTCGTTACTCCTACGAGTCGTTCGTGACGCCGAGCAGCGTCTACGACCATGACCTTGTGACGGGTGAACGGACCCTGCTGAAGCAGATGCCCGTTCTCGGAGACTTCGATCCGGGGGACTACGTCCAAGAGAGGATGTGGGCACCGGCACGGGACGGTGCGCGTGTGCCGGTGAGCTTCGTACGTCATGTCGACACGCCCGTCGATGGCTCGGCGGCGCTCCTGCTGTACGCATATGGCGCCTACGAGATGTCGATGCCCGTGAGGTTCTCGATTGCTCGTCTCAGCCTGCTCGACCGCGGCGTCGGTTTCGCTATCGCGCACGTGCGTGGCGGCGGTGAGATGGGGAAGGCCTGGTACGAGAACGGCAAGCTTGCGGACAAGATGAACACCTTCACAGATTTCGTCGACGCAGCGACCTTCATGGCAGAGTCAGGGGTCTGTTCGTCGGAACGGATCGCTGCCAGAGGAGCCTCCGCTGGTGGCCTCACCATGGGCGCGGCGCTGAACCTCGCCCCGTCAACATTCGCGGCGATGGTCGCAGAGGTTCCGTTCGTGGACGTCGTGAACACGATGCTCGACGCGGATCTCCCGCTCACCGTTGTCGAATGGGAGGAGTGGGGCAACCCGCAGAAGCTCGACGAGTACCTCTGGTTCAAGGAGTACGCGCCGTACGAGAACGTGGACAACGTCGAGTATCCACCGATCCTCGCAACCGCAGGCCTGAACGATCCGAGGGTGTCGTATTGGGAGCCAGCCAAGTGGGTGCAACTCCTTCGCGAGCGCTCGACGTCAGACGCTGAGATCCTTCTCAAGACCGAGATGTCTGCAGGACACTTCGCCCGCTCCGGTCGCTACGACCTCTGGAAGGACGAAGCCATCGTCCTGGCATTCGTTCTGACTCGACTCGGTGCTGCGTAGAAGTTACGCGTCGGGATTCTGGGAGTCGTCAGAGGCGTTCTCCGGCTTCGTGCCAGAGCACTCCATGCTGACATCGGCTTCGGTGGCATTGGAAGGCTCGACACCGGGGGTGACAACGTAGCTCAGGTGTTGTCGGTCAACGCACGATTCGACGATGTCCTGGTTGTCTCGCCAGATCTTGAGGAGCACGCCGTGGGGAATGTCTGTTGCTCCATCGATGCCCGTGAGGCCGAGCGCTTCGACCTCTGAGTCGACGAGCGCCAAGATGTCGAACGTGCCAACGCTCTCCTTCTCCTCCTTGAGATCTGCGATGGCTTGCTTCTTCGTCGTGGCGGTTCTGCGCGAAAGCATCACCCCAACTACGAGAAACACGACAATTGCGAGCAGAATCGCGGTGGTCATCCTCTTCTCTCCGTTCGTCCGTAGGCATCCATGTGTCTCGTGATGTCATCCTCGCCCACATAGGTACCAATGTCGACTTCGATGACCTCAAGTATGTCATCACCGGGATTCTCCAAGCGGTGGATCTCGCCAACAGGGATGTAGACAGCCTCTTTCGATGGCACGAGTCTGGTCGTCTCCCCGGTCGTGATCCGAGCGACTCCCTTCACAACCAGCCAATGCTCAGATCGGTGGCTATGAGTTTTGAGGGATGTCTTCCCACCCGGATCCAGCCACAGATGGAGGACTCGGAACCCTGGACCGGAATCCACCGTCTGGAAGCGACCCCACGGTCTCAGGGCTGTCCCATCGCTCTCGAGCTCCGGTCGACCGGCTTGCTTGAGGATCTCAACGACAGCCTTGACGTCCTGTGCCGACTCCCTTCGGGCAACGAGAACAGCATCCGTTGTATCCACAATGACCAGGTCCTCCACACCGACCGTTGCAACGAGCCTGTTCTCAGATCGAACGTACGTGCCGGAGGTGTCGACGGCGATGACATCGCCTGTGATGACGTTCCTGAGGCTGTCCTTGTCGCTGATGTCCCAGAGAGACGCCCACGACCCGACATCGTTCCAATCAGGGTCTGTGGGCACAACCGCCGCCATCGAGGTTTTCTCCATCACGGCGTAGTCGATCGAGTCGGAACGACCGTCTGTGAATGCTTCAGCATCAAGGATGATCTGGTTGCCCTTGACCTGAGCGGCGTTGAGTGCAGCTGCTGCGTATGCCGCGATGTCGGGAGCGTGTTGTTCGAGTTCCTCGAGGTACCTCGAAGCCTTGACGAGGAACATGCCAGAATTCCACAGATACTCGTTCGATTCGAGATACCGGGATGCGGTCTGCTCATCCGGCTTCTCTTTGAACTCGACCACCCTGTTCACCGATGGCGTGATCGATGTTCCAACCCTGATGTAGCCGTACCCGGTCTCCGGTCGCGTAGGTGTGATCCCGAATGTCACCAGATAGCCAGCCTCGGCTGCCTCAGCAGCAGAGTTGATTGCGTCGTGGAACACCTGCTCGTCACCGATGGTGTGGTCGGCAGGGAGGATGAGCATCAACGGATCGCCGTCCTTGGTGACTTCGAGAGCTGCCACAGCTACGGCCGGCGCGGTATTCCTGCCCACTGGCTCGAGGATCAGCCTCGCGTCGGGGTAGCCGGACGCAACCATCTCACGTGTGATCGCATCTGCGTGGTCCTTGTTCGTGACGATGATGGGGCTCGCCGTCGTCCCGATGGCAGCCACGCGGTCGATCGTTGCCCGCATCATTGACCGCTCTCCCACGAGGGGGAGGAGTTGCTTGGGCATTGTCAGGCGCGACGAAGGCCAAAGCCTTGTGCCGCTTCCACCTGACAGCACGACTGGTACGAGTAGTGAGTTGCTGTCGGTCACGGTATAGAAATCTATCGAGTCTGTGCTTGGACGCAAAGCACTGAGTTCACTCCTCGGGGGATGGGATGTCGTGAATCTCGTCACACGCCTCTGGTGTCCCGAACACCGTCAGCTGGTCCCCGATCCTGATCATCGTGTCACCATGGGGCACCAGAACGGATGTTCCTCGTTGAACGGAGACGAGCACGATGTCCTTGGGCCAGGGGATGTGTGCAACATCCCTGTTCGCGAGAGCCGAGTCCTCCTTGATCGCCATGTCGAAGAAATCCGCCCCTGGTTGGGAACGGATCCTCGATCTTTCGCGGTACAGCTCCTTGCCCTTCGACATGGACAGAGCCTGTTCATACGCTCGAACGACCGAGATCCTGCGGAACATGCCGATGACACGTTTTGGATCGTCGGGGTCGACAACAGGCACGCGACCGACCCCGAGCGACGACATCCGAGCGAGCGCCGCGGCAACAGGGACATCGGCAGTGATCGTGATGACCTCGCTGGTCATGGCTTCTGTGACCGTTGTCGACATGGATGGCCCACCTGCCTTCCTGATGTCTGACAGCGTGATCATGCCGACAAGCTTGTCGTCGTCGTCGAACACCGGTGCGCCGTGGTGTGATGTGACATCGAAGTACTCGGAGGCTTCCGCCAGCGTATTCCAGCGGTGCAGCCCGCCATCATGCGGCAGCATCACTGCTTCCACCAGAACCGTGTCGAGGAGGTCGATGTCCTCGGACTTGGGGAGCGAGATCCGCTTGCGCACCAACGGGATCGTGTAGGCGGTCTCCGGGTGGAGACGTTCTCCCATGTATGTGGCGAGAGCGGCACCGAGCATCAGCGGAAGTACGAGGTCGTAGTTCCCTGTCAGCTCGAACACGATGATCACCGATGTCAGAGGAGCGCGGGCAATCGTGGCGAATGTTGCTGCCATGCCGACCACTGCAAAGGCTCCGATGTCGATCCCGTCGAAGCCGAATCCCTGACCCACTGCAATCGCAAATGCGGCTCCGACTGAGCCGCCGATCACGAGGCTCGCCATGAACGTACCGGCCGAGCCTCCTCCTGCTCTCGTGAGGGCAGAGGTTGCGATCTTGGCGAGCGCAACCAAGGCAAGGCCCCACCAGACGTACGTCCCGGGGCTGTCGAGTCGTAGCAGTCCCGACAGGAAGTTCTGGCTTGTACCGAGCGAGTCCGGCCAGGCAACTCCCAGGAGCGCAACCGTGAGTCCGAAGAGCACAGGGCGGGTCCACCTCGGCAGCTTGGACGGAAGGGACGAGGCTGCAGTGATGTCGAGGGCCCGGAGATAGAGGATCCCAAAGAACACCGCCAGGACGGCGAGCGCCGCATAAAGGACCAATTCCAACGGGCTACCAAGCGTGTGTTCAGGAGAGGTCAGGATGGCCTCTTCGCCGACAAGGAGTCTTGCCGTAACTGCAGCAGCGACGGACGCAATGACTACTGCGTTCAGGTGCCGAATCGCCAGTGAACCGAGTATCACCTCCATGGCGAACATCATTCCTGCGATGGGAGCATTGAAACTCGCTCCGATACCCGCTCCCGCACCGGCGGCGACGAGACTTCGAATACGGTCGTGGTCGAAGCCCGTGTATCTGGCAAGAGACGAACCGATGGATGCCCCGATGTAGGCGATTGGACCCTCACGTCCACCGGAACCGCCCGTTCCGAGAGTGAGGGCGGTTGCAGCGATTTTCGGTAGCACTTTCGAAGTCGGGAGATAGCCGCCATGCAGACCGAGGCCGACCATGGTCTCAGTCACGCCTCCTCCCGAAATGGCAGGCCCCCACCGCAGGTCGATGAGCCATGACGCGGTCATGCCCACCGGGATGGTCACTGCAACAGCCCAGACCCCCAAGCGAGACCACTCTGCATACTGCTCGCTGCCCTGGCCCACCACATGAACGAGGGTGACGAGCACGGCGGCTGCGATGCCGACGAGCACGCCGAGAACGGCGGCAGCAAGCAGGAAGGAGGCTGCGCCTCGCTTTCTGAGAGCTGCTTTGAGTCGGTGGACGGCTTTCATCTCATGGGACGGTACCTGTCCGTGGGTTCCACAGCCAACGTTCGGGAACACACGCCGGGTGCGCTACGTTTCTCTCCTATGTTCCAACGAAGACAGTCATCCATGTCCGACAAAGACAGCGCACTTCCCGGCCGGTCAGCTGCTCCCGAGCTGAGCGGCATCCACCATGTCACAGGTCGATCGATCCATGGCCCCTTCCCGGACGATGTCGAGGTCGTCTACTTGGGGATGGGGTGCTTCTGGGGCGCAGAGCGAACCTTCTGGAAGCTGCCGGGTGTGTATGTGACGGCGGCGGGCTACTCGGGAGGGTTCACAGAGAACGCGTCCTACGAGGATGTGTGCACCGGTCGCACGGGTCACGCCGAAGTCGCGATGGTGGCCTATGACCCCGGAGTCATCTCACTGGACCAAGTGCTCAAGAGCTTCTGGGAGGAGCACGATCCGACACAGGAGAATCGCCAGGGCAACGATGTCGGTTCCCAGTATCGCTCTGCGATCTTCTGGACGACCGAGGCCCAAAGAGACATGGCCATCAAGTCGCGCGATGCGTACCAATCAGCGCTACGCGATGCCGGGTTCGGTGAGATCGCGACGGAGATCACACCAGCGGGCGAGTTCTACTACGCCGAGGAACTCCACCAGCAGTATCTGTCGAAGAACCCCGGTGGATACTGCAATCACGGCTTCTGTCAGATCTCCTACGACGCTGGCGCGTCGTAGGAGACGAAGTACGTAGAAGACCCGCGGATAGGGGGATGCCGCTCGGGCTTTCTCTCCTACCAAGGTGATCTGTCGCGTTTCGAGTGCATCAGATTGTCCTCCCTTCAGGGAGGACGGAACAGCGACG
>CBETWC010000070.1:0-7746 GCA_965539925.1 uncultured bacterium | reverse complement strand
CGTTGACCCAACGGCCGGTGAGGAGCGTGATGCTCGACGACGTCGAACAATGGCGACATCTCGTTCAGACATACTTCGACCCATCTGACGTTCAGGACGCTCTCTCCGTGCTCGAATGCGAATCCGGTGGCGATGCAAGGGCCAAGAACCGCCGATCGAGTGCCCGCGGACTCTTCCAGTTCCTCCGCGGAACGTGGAAGTACGCGTCAACCGGCGCAGATTTCGGTGGCGCCGACCCGTACGACCCGAAGGCGAACATAGCTTCGGCAGCATGGCTCGTGGACCAATCTCGCGACTCGGGTCAGAGCGCCTGGTATCACTGGAGTTGTAAGCCGTAGAAGAGAGCAAAGAGCAAAGAGCAAAGAGCAAAGAGTGGAGACTCGATTCCGACTCTTTCAGCGAGGCGTCAGCCGTCGTGGAGGAGGACGGTGCCTTCGGGGGTGAGATAGGCGACGAACGTGTCACCTGACACCATGGGCGGCTCCATAGCGTCTGCCGGGGGATCGTCGACATATCGCCAGGAGTCGGTAGAAGGTCGGTAGAAGGCGATCGATGCGACCTTGTTCGAGTATCCGGCTGGCAGGAACACGGCGAGTTCGTCACGGTGACCGGTTGCCGCCATGGACCTGAACGGAGAGCCGAAACGTCCAATCTCATGCGGCAGGGTTCCGACAGTCCGCAGCGCTGCGATTGTTCGCCACGAATTGCTCTCTGGTGAATAGGCGAGACCAGCGATGAGGGGCGCATCCTCGGTCAGGAGAGGGTCCCAGTTCTCACCGATGACGATGAACTCACCGTCGACGAAGTCTCCGACAGATCCAGAGAGAGCAAACTCCTCTGGGATAGGCGGCAGTAAGGACCATTTGTCCGTCTCTGGGTCGTACACGGCGCCGGATTGCGAATCGTCGAAGCCTGACCAGTTGCCCAACGCATACACCTTGTCGCCGGAGGAAGCCATCACCTGGACGCCTACGGCTACCGCGGTCGGACCGGTTTCGATATCGCGCCAGGTGTCTGTCTCTGGGTCGTAGGCAGCACCGGCATTCGACGGTTCATGCCGTGACCCGTAGAAGATCGCTTCTGTCCCGGTCCACACGGCGAAAGGACTTGCAAACCCTACGGATCCAATCCCGTACTCGTGTGCGGTGCGCCACTCAAGGGTGAAGGGGTTCCAGATCGTCGTGGGGCCGCGCGATATGAGCATCTCGTCACCGGTCCAGAGGGCTACCTGCCCGCTGCGTCCGGGCCAGGGCGCATCGGGAATCCCATGCATGGAGTTTCTCTCGGGGCTGTACCCCCAGCCGCGGTACTCCTCGACCTCGATTCCGTGACCGCTGAAGTACAGGAGCTCCTCTCCGCTCCACACCATGGACGTCGAATCGAGGCGCGTGGCAGCGGGATTGGGGAAGAGCTCCCACTGCGAGAGCGTCGCCGATTCCGAGTAGCGGATCGCTTCCACGGCTGACAGATCGATGCTCCAGAAGGCGTTGCCTGTCTCGGTGGAGCACCAGAGCTCCAGCCTGTGTCTCGGGATGTCGCTGACCACCGGCACACACGCATTCGAGAATCCCGGTGCCACGGTTGGAACGAAGATCCTGAACCACCGTTGCGCAGCGTCACTCCATACGGCGGCGCTATTGCAGAGCAAGATGAACACATCCTCTCCCACGGCTTCGCTTCGGGATTGGCAACTCGTTCCTGGTATCGGAGGTCCTGGGAGAAGACGCCATCCACCGTCCTTTGTCCACTCTGCTGCATCACCGTCCGCGCGCCATGCCATGAGCCTGGTTCCCGTCCATGCAGCTGAGATGCGGCCGGGACCCTCGAGCGGCGGCGCCTCGTACTCGGTCCATCTCTTGGTGACCGGATCGAATCCCGCCATCCGGCCGAGACCATCATCAGTTGCGGGTTGCCAATCGGGGTCGAGGAGCGCTCCGATGAGCAGCATCTCGTCGCCCGTCCAGAACGCCTCTCCGTACGTGAGGCTGAACGGCGGATCTGAATAGGACTCGCAACATCCAAGGTCGGACCCGTAGGAGGCAACGAAGAGGTTGTCTTCTTCGCGAGTTGGAGGATGGACCCTGTAGCCGACGAGAATGACCTGCTCGCCTGTCCACACACCGGCAAGAGGGAACGCTCCCGAAACCGAACCCGTAGGGGGATAGGCAAGCTCGCGCCACGTGTTGGAATCTGGTTCCCACGCCGCCGCGGCGCCTGAGTAGATGAATAGCTCTGTTCCGGTCCACACGGAGACCGGATCATCGCCAGCGACGATGGGACTCGTGGCTATCGGGGTCCACTGCGAACCGCCGAAGGAGGCACCACCCCGGCGTTCTCCGAGTCCAGCAGGGCGGATGCCGCCCCAAACGACGAGACGATCTCCGGCACGTGTGGCAATGAACTCTCTGCGAAATCCCAGGTCTCCCGGGTTTCGCTCGAACCAACCCGCAGCACGGCCGACCTCGTCGTAGTACGAGGAGGCAGCGTTCGGTGCTTGCGTCGTGGTCAGCGTGGTAGTGGTGTCGGGAGGAACCGTTGTCCGATTCGTGAAGTCCTGCGTCGTGGTCGTCGCACCAGGGTCGGAGGCAGTTCCTCGCGCGATCACCACCATGACAACCAGAACGAGTCCGACCAAGACAGGGCCCAGCCACCTGCCTCTCTCCAGATCATTGCGCGTCCCGCTCATTGACCGAGACTACAGAAGACTCCAAGTTCTGGGCCTGAAAGCGAGTTGAAGCTCTCAGCTCTTTGTTCTTTGCTCTCAAAGAGGAATATTGCCGTGTTTCTTTGTCGGCAGTGACTCGCGTTTGTCGCGGAGCATGTCGAGGGTTCGGATGATGCGGGGGCGGGTCTCTCTCGGTTCGATGACGTCGTCGACGAGGCCGTTCTCGGCAGCGATATACGGGTTGCTGAACTTCTCCTCGTAATCCGAAACGAGTTCGGCTCGTGTGGCTTCGGGGTCATCTGCGGCGGCTAGTTCCCTGCGATGGATCACGTTGACGGCACCTTGGGCACCCATGACCGCGATCTGGGCGGTCGGCCACGCAAACACGAAATCTGCGCGAATCGCCCGTGCGTTCATGACGAGGAACGCTCCGCCGTACGCCTTGCGCATGACCACAGTGATCCGCGGGACCGTTGCCTCAGAGAAGGCATACAGCAGCTTTGCTCCGTGCCGGATGATTCCATCATGTTCCTGGTCGACACCCGGGAGGAAACCGGGAACATCGACGAGTGTGACAAGTGGGATGTTGAACGCGTCGCAGAAGCGGACGAACCGTGCTGCCTTGGTCGAGGCGTTGATGTCGAGCGTTCCGGCGAGAACTGCTGGCTGGTTCGCCACGATGCCGACCGTGTACCCGTCGAGGCGTGCGAGCCCGATAACGATGTTGCCTGCCCAGTGGGCATGTACCTCGTAGAACTCACCGTCGTCCACGATGCTCTCGATGACTTCGATGACGTCGTATGGCTGGTTCGGTGAGTCAGGCACCACTGTCGTGAGCGACTCGTCCATGCGGTCGGAGGCATCCATCGGCGTGAAGAAGGGAGCCACCTCCATGTTGTTCTGTGGAAGGAACGACAGGAGATACCTGATCTCGTCGAGCGCCTCCCTGTCGTCGGCAGCAACGAAATGGGTGACCCCGGACTTCGACGCGTGGGCGTGAGCTCCACCGAGTTCGTCCATGGTGACCTCTTCACCGGTGACCGTCTTGATGACGTCGGGACCGGTGATGAACAGGTGGGATGTGTGTTCGACCTGATAGATGAAGTCGGTCAGCACAGGGGAGTAGACCGCTCCGCCGGCGCAAGGACCCATGATCACAGAGATCTGTGGGATGACTCCGGACGCCTGGACGTTCCTCTCGAAGATCCTCCCGTATCCGTGAAGTGCATTGACGCCTTCCTGGATGCGAGCACCGCCGGAGTCCTTGAGACCGATGATGGGCGTACCGGTGTCCATGGCCAGATCCATCACCTTGCAGATCTTGTCGGCCACAGCTTCACCGAGCGATCCCCCGAAGCGTGTGAAGTCCTCGGCGAAAACGAAGATGTTGCGTCCATCAACGGTTCCCCAACCCGTGACAACAGCGTCGCCAAATGGGCGCCTGTCTTCGATCCCGAAACCTGTGGCCCTGTGTTGGACAAAGGGATCGATCTCCTGGAATGAGCCCTTGTCGAGAAGCATCTCTATGCGTTCCCTCGCGGTGAGCTTGCCAGCATCGTGCTGGCGCTCAGTTGCGCGCTTGTTGTCGGGCGCGAGTGCGCGCTCGCGAAGTGCGCGTAGCCTCTCGATACTTTCTTCTGTGCTCACCGAACCTCCCGTTAGGCTCGCTGGTGATCAAGCGATGGTTCGACTCGTCCGGACGTGATATGGCTACACAATACGACATCGTGCGACTGCCAAGCGTCGCAAGCACACAAGATGAGGCTCGCAGCCGTGTGGCCGATGACGGAAAGCCGGCGCTCGTGGTTGCCTCCGAGCAGCTTTCTGGTCGCGGTAGGCAGGGGAGGGAGTGGATCCAACCCGATCGTGGCATGTTCGCCTCACTCGCATTGGTCTGTGACTGGGACATGCCCGATCGAACGCTGATTCCCCTCGTTGCGGGTGTGGCCATGCGGCGAGTTGTGAGTGATCGCTTCGGGATCGAAGTCGGTCTCAAGTGGCCGAATGACCTCGTCACTGACGGCGAGAAGGTCGGCGGGATCCTTGTGGAGACGAGCGCTGACCTTGTCGTTGTCGGATGTGGGATCAACCTTTGGTGGGCCGCTCCGATCGATGGTGCGGCTTCCCTTCTTTCCGAGGATCCGGGAAGTGACACCGCATCGCGACTAGCGGAGGGATGGGCCGGTCTCCTCCTCGCCCTTCTCGAGGGGGGCGCCGAAGCCTGGCCGCGTGCTGAGTACGAGCAGGCGGCAGTGACTCTTGGCAAGGATGTGTTCTGGGATGATGGCGCTGGACGCGCTGTTGGAATCGCTGATGACGGGGCGCTCATCGTCGAGCGCGATGGTCACCAGATCGAGCTCCACTCGGGTGAGGTGCACACGCGTGATGGGCATTAGCCTCACCGGGAGTTCAAGGAAGGACCGGCGTGGCCGTACAAACGGGTGAAGGCACCATCGACATCATCTATGGGTCAACCAGCATCCCCGCGGGCCCTCTGACGCTTGGTGGATACATCGCTCGGCCGGACGGCGAAGGAGAGTGGCCAACAGTGCTGCTGTTCGGCCCAGAACCGCTGCCCCAATCATCGGTGAAGCACATCTGTCGTGTTCTCGCCCGCAACGGGATTGCCGCCATCGCCCCAGATATGACGGACAGCCACGATTCGAACGCTCAGATCGCTTCGCGTGTCGCTGCTTTCGCCTCGGACCCGACAGGCAAGTGGTCGAACGCCCAATTCGGATACGGGGTCCTGGCATTCGGTTCAGGTGTCTACGACGCCTCCGTTCTCGCTGCAAACGATGGCCGCGTCACTGCCGCGTCATCCGTCGCAGCAACATTCGACGACACCGTCGTCCAATACCTGGCTCTCGCCCAGATACCGATCCTGTGGATCGGCTCTCGTGGGGATGACTCAACAGACGTTGATGCATCCGTTGCCGCGAAAGAGCTGCTGCCTCAGACGACGTTCGTCATCCACGCCGACGTTGGCGAGGGATTCTGGAACGACGGAGCAGAAGGCTTCGATGAGGACGCAGCCTCCGACACGCTCGACCGACTGATCAAGTTCTTTGCCAACGAACTTCCTCCAAGGGTGTGACATGACGAAATCAGTGGTCTCAGGCGGCGCAGGGTTCATCGGATCGAACCTTGTCGATCGACTCATCGACGACGGCCATGAGGTCTTCGTCATCGACGACCTCAGCTCGGGATCGTTGGCGAATCTGACCGATGCCAGACGGCGCGGTTCGGTCGTCCTCCACCAGATCGATGTGACGTCGCCCGAGGTGGTCGATCTCGTGCGGTCGTTCCAGCCGGACAACGTGTTCCATCTTGCCGCACAGATCGACGTGCGGCACTCGGTGGCCGACCCCGTCTACGACGCGAAGGTGAACATCCTTGGGACGATCAACATGCTCGAAGCCGCTCGCCACGGGAATGCTGAGCGCTTCATCTTTTCGAGTTCCGGCGGTGCTACGTTCGGTGACACCTTCAACATCCCGACGCCCGAGACCCAGCACCGTGTCCCCGAATCGCCATATGGAGTGTCGAAGTACGTGGTTGAGGAGTACTTCAGGTACTACAAGGACACGTACGACCTCGACTTCATGTCCCTCGGGTTCGCGAATGTCTACGGACCCCGTCAGGATCCGCACGGCGAGGCGGGTGTCGTAGCGATCTTCGTGGGTGATCTGATCAGCGGTCGGACGCCGACGATCTTTGGTGACGGCAACCAGACCCGCGACTACGTCTTCGTCGAAGATGTCACCGATGCGCTCGTGCGGGCAGCTCGCGTCGGGGGCTCTCGATATCTCAACATCGGCACCGGCGTTGAGACATCGGTCGTGCGGCTCTACGAGTACGTCGTTGAAGCCACCGGTGCAGACATCGCCCCGATCATGGCCGCAGCGAGGCGGGGAGAACAGCTCCGGTCGTGTCTCGACGCTGGCGAGGCACAGAAGCACCTCGGATGGGAGGCCTGGACGCCGCTCCACCAGGGCATCGAGGAGACTGTGGCGTGGTTCCGGGGCATAGAGGAATAGTTCGCTTCCGGGTTCTCCGCTTCGCGCTGTTGAGGGCACAAGAGCTCCGGTAACGTTGTCTGAATGAGAAGTCTCGCCGGGACTGAAGAACTGTGACTTCCAACCTCGTGCTCCTCGTCGTTGAGGCGAATCTCTCGGCCGCTCGCTATCAGATGGCGATGAGCCTCGGCTTCCACATCATTCTTGCTGCGTTCGGTGTTGCCTTCCCTCTCATCGCATTCATCGCCCATCGCAAGGGGGTGATGCAGCGTGACATCGATGCGCTTCGTCTCGCCAAGCGGTGGGGGAAGACGATGGCTGTCCTGTTCGCCGTTGGTGCCGTTTCGGGGACGATTCTGAGCTTCGAGATGGGGATGCTCTGGCCAGGGCTCATGGGTCCTTACGGCGACGTCATCGGTCTTCCTTTCGCACTTGAGGGTGTGGCGTTCTTCGTCGAGGCGATCTTCATCGCCATATACCTCTATGGATGGCGTCGCCTCCCGACCAAGTTGCATCTCTACACACTCATCCCGATCACAGTTTCGGGTCTGGTCGGCTCGTTCTTCATCATCTCGGTGAACGCGTGGATGAATGGACCCGAGGGATTCGGCATCGGTCCCGACGGAGCGATCATCGATGTCGACCCGTGGGCAGCGATGCTGAACTCCGGGGTGGTGATCCAGTGGCTGCACATGGTCCTTGCTGCCTACATGATGGCTGGCTTCTTCATCGCATCTGTCTACGCCGTTGCGTACCTAAAAGGAGATCGGTCCCGGTTGGTCAGACTCGGTTTCATCATCCCATTCACGGTCGCCGCAATCGCCAGCCCGATTCAGATATTCGTCGGTGACATCGCCGCACGGAGACTGATCGAACGACAGCCGGCGAAATTCGCAGCAATGGAGCTGCTCCCGACCACTCAAGGGAGGGCGCCCCTCACGCTTGGGGGCATCTACGTTGACGGGGAAGTGCGATATGCCATCGAGGTGCCCGGACTGGCCTCCCTGCTTGGAACACGAGACATCGATGGGGTCGTACCCGGACTTGACCAGGTCCCCGCGG
>CBETWC010000069.1:0-7757 GCA_965539925.1 uncultured bacterium | reverse complement strand
ATGACGATCTGATCCTCGCCTGCTGAGAGCACCGAGATGAACGGCTCAAGCCCTCCCGTCGTGACGATCGGGAAGTCCCAGGTATCTGAGGGTGAGGTGCCGGACCACATCCCCTCGCCACGCTCGTCCGTGCGAATGAGCGCAGGGATCACAAGCCCCTTCGTCGATGTGACGGTGAACGCGAGTTCGTCGCGGAAAGGCAGATACCGTTCCATGTCAATCGTCGTCCAGGATCGACCGGCCACATCGAGACCATCGAGCTCGGCGACAAGGTCGATGCCGAACTCCGAGTACGCCGTGATCTTCACCTCGGCATTGTCAGCGAAGGGATTGAAGAGGCGGAGCTCGGTGATCGAGCCGACCTTCGTCGTACCTCCCGTGAGGTACCAGACCTTTGGCACGGACACGATGCACCGGTCCCCTGAGAGGGTCGAGTCAGCCCACTCGAGGGAGGCTGCTGCGGCGGGTCCGTCAGAGATCTCTACGAGCGCAGGGGACTCGCCACGACGCAGGATCGCTCCGGTGTCAACTCCTGCGGCACCCGGCCCGATGATGCTGTATCCGGTGACCGTTGGGTCTTCGTTCGTCAGCGGATCGAGCAGGGTGAGGGTCACGTCGACAGTGACGTCGGTCGCAACCATGATGTCGGTGTCAACGACGTCGCCCGCCTCAACCCAAGGGCAGTACCACGTGCTCTGACTTGCGACGGCGCCATCGGGTTCATCTATGTCGACCGTACCGAAGTCAGGCACCTCCGGCGGCGGCGGCGCAATCTGGATCAGGCCAACGACTGCCGCGAGTCCCGCGAACAGTATCAGAATCGTCCGTCTCATTGTCTGCTCCTCCCCCACCATGCCACGCCGACGAGCACCACGATGGCCAACAGGACAAGCACGGTCTGGGTTCTCCTGCCTGCGTCCGGCGTGTAGATCGCAGCGCCTGTCTCAGCCGAGATCTCGTTCATCGATTCGATGGTCACCCGTTCGCCGGGTCCCCAACCGTCGTCCGGATTCTCCGCTATGAATACACGCTTGCCCGGCTCCGGATCGCCTTCGTAATTCCAGCCGTTTCGCTGCCAAGCGTTGCCTGTGTTCGTGATTGCCCGCGACACGGGATGAATATCGGTGATGAACACCGTGTTGTCCACAGCTGCGGTCAGTGGAAGCAGATCGAGCTGTCCGGCGAACACGTCGCGCCACGCCACGGCAGACGGATCCGCATCTGAACCCTGGCTATCCCCCATGACGACGATCCAGCGGATCCCGAACAGCGCAAGTTCTCCTCCAACGCGCTTCGTCTCGCCTGAGATCAACGCCGCGAGCTTCTGCTCGAGTAACTCGTCGAACTCCCCCGGATCGGAGAGCCATACCTCGCCGATGTCAGGGACAGGTGCCGAGACAACTCGGTAGGAGCCATTGTCAATGGTGCGGGAGCCGCCAGGGAGGAGGTGCGATGGCCCGACGACGAGAACTCGTGATGTGGAAGCGAATTCCTCGGTCGCCTGAGTGAACTCGAAGGCAGATTCGAAGCGATCACCGGGAAGCCCCATCCTCCCGCCGAGCAGGATCGTGAGGGAGGCCACGACGAGGAGAAGCACGCCAACCGCTCCTGTGCCAAGTACGAATCTGCGCCATCCCGCACCCTCCGGCGAAGAAATCGTCTGAGCAACCACACCTATCGCAACCGCCACACCGAGGCCCAACACCGCAAGCCCGACGGATTCTGCCTCCACGCCGTAGCCGAACTCACCAGATCGCGATACCAGTAGGCCGACCCCGGCAAGAAGCGCACCCCAGCCGGCGACGACGCCGAGAGAGCGCCTGGCAGCGATGACAGCCGTGACGATGACAACCGCACCGGCCACTCCCACGACAGGTGACAGATACCAGAAGGCGTATCCCTCGCGAGCGATATGAAGGAAGCTTGCCGACCAGATCCAGGGGCTGAGCAGTAGTGCGCCGCCAGCAGTTCCGACGAGTGTGAGGATGAATGCCCTCCACGCGTCGCCGTCCGTGAACCGGAAGAGCGCATACACGCCGATGATCGGCACGGGCACAAGCAGCAGCAACGGCGAGAAGGCGCCGAGGAGACCGAACGTGATGATGATCGAAGCAAGGCGAGAGAAGAATGCCCATGTATCACCGGTCACCGGCTTTACGGCCAGCCTCAGGGCCCAAGGGAGCACACCGAGCGCCAGGAGCGTGCCAAGATCGGTGTTCCCGGCAATGCCCTGTGCCGAGGGTCCGGCAACGTACACAACGCCAGCGATCAAGCCGGGAGCGGCCGAGATCGACCAGGTGCGGAGCAGACGCATCATCCCCCAGATGCCAGCGAGCATTGCGCCGGCTCCGAGCATGTACTCAGAGAACGAAGGCGCGTTGAACGTGACGAGCTTCGCCAGTCCGGCGATGGCAACAAGAGGCCTCAAAGACGCGGCGCTTCCGAGGCCAGCGGGGTTCCATCCCCCTGCGTATGCGTTCACTGCATCGCTGCCAACGGTGGGAAATGGCAGCGTGTATCCAACTGCAGGGAACCCGTCAGACCACAGGTTGCGAGCAGCGATGAGGACGAACAACACGGCGAGTACACCAACGACGAAAGCTGGCTGGCGGATCTCGTCACCGATTGATTCCACGGAGAACCGATCGTCTCCGGGTAGACGCGATCGCAGAGCACGCATGGAAGCACTCGACAACCGAGACAGTTTGACACTGCCCCGACGTTGATATCTGAAGAGCTCCTCGTCACCGACGACGCTTCCGGATCGTGCCTGGTGCCGGAGTCCGATCGTCGCAGGAAGGTGGGCCAGATTCCATCCCCATGCCTTGACGAAGTCGAATCCGTACCACCTTCCGAGGAAGACGGACACAACCAGCTCTATGAGGCCGAAGAGGAAATCGAGGGGGATGGCCCACAGAAGGGTGAGAGGGCTGTACACCTTCATCATGCCCCTGATGCGACTCGCCTCTTCTCGCCATCGAACGTCGGGTTCGGGGTCAGCCTCGTACAGGACCTCCGAAGCTGGGCTTACGACGATCCGCGCTCCCTTGAGCCTGGCCCGCTGTGCGATATCGATCGCTGCGGCAAGCGGCGCCATGGACGAATCGACTCCACCGATTCCGGAGAGAAGATCTCTGCGGATGAGCAAGGACCTACCGGATACGGCCGCGACGTCTCGGACCACGTCGTACTGGCCCTGATCGAGTTCGGACCGGTCGAGGCCCGAGTAGGGAACCCCGAAGGCGTCGGTGACGAGGCCCACGGAGATGAGCGCATTGTCCGCTCCCACGATCTTCGAACCGATGAGACCGGCTTCGGTACGGTCTGCGTCCCCCACTGCTGCCGAGAGCGCATCAGGTTTCGGCAGAACACCCTCGGTGACCACCCAGAGGAACTCGACGCTCGGATCCACCGCTTCGATGGCGTCTTGCAGGGTTGCGTGCACGGAGAGAGGCCCGCTCGAGCTCGCACCGGTGGCGGTCGATTCGTCACCCACCACCAACGTGCCCGCCAGCTCGTACACTTGCTGGCCAATGGCGGTGAGGGTGGCGTCGAGCGCACCGGAGCCGTCGGTAATGACGACCGCAGCGACGCTTGCTCGGCGTGTTTGCGTCATGGACATGTGGAGTACATTCTGGAGTCAATTCGGCAATACAGCAATCACCGCGTGACCCTGCTTGCTGGCGGGGTTGGCGGGGCCAGAATGGCACGTGCCATTCGCCATGTGCTTGATCCTGGCCATCTCACCGTCATCGTAAACGTCGGTGATGACACCAAACGATACGGCGTTCACGTGGCTGCCGACCCTGATACGGTGCTCTACACACTCGCAGGTGTCGTCGGACCGGACGGCTGGGGCAGGGCAGACGACACCTACAAAGCCATGGAATCCCTTGCTGCCATGGGCTTCGACACGTCTTTCACGCTCGGCGACAAGGACCTGGCAATGTGTCTGGCCCGAACAGAGATGCTCGATGCAGGAGTGCCACTCTCTGAGGCCACCGAGAAGATTCAGCATGGTCTCGGGCTCAAGGATGTGAGGATCATTCCGGCCTCGGATGATGTTGTGCGAACGTTTGTGCAGATCAGCACCGGCGAATGGATCGATTTTCAGGAGTACTTCGTCGACCGATCCCACGCCGACCCCGTTCAAGGTCTCGCCTATCACGGCGCCGCCGAGGCGAACCCTGCGCCCGGTGTTGTCGATGCGATCGCGGAGGCAGACATCCTCGTCATCGCTCCATCGAATCCGCCTCTATCGATCTGGCCGATTCTCGCCATCGATGAAATCAAATATGCAGTGCGCAAGCATCCCCTCAGGGTCGCGGTTAGTCCGCTGTTCTCCGGATCTGCGCTCAAGGGTCCTGCTGTCGAGGTCATGAAGGGAATCGGAATGTCTCCCGGCACCAAGGGTGTTCTACAGGCATACCACGGACTCATCGACCATCTCTTCGTCGATACCGCGGATGCCGAGGACTTGGCTCTCGGACCCGACTTCGGCGTGTCCATCCATGCTGCCGACACCAGGCTCTCGGGGCCGGACGAGGGAGCTGGTTTCGCGTCCCGACTGCTCGAGGCGGTGGCTCCGTGACTTCGATCGAGATCAGAGGCGTGCCCGGCATCGGAGAGATCGAGCCGGGTGACGACCTTGCCGGTGCGATCGTCGATGCAGTCGCCGATGATGGCTGGGAGCTCAGAGACAAGGACATCGTTGTGGTGACACACAAGGTCGTTTCCAAGCAGGAAGGTCGCATCGTGGAGATTCCGGACGAAGCGACCTACCGGTCCTTGGTCGAGGATGAGTCCGCCGAGATCATCAGACGTCGTGGCGATCTGGTCATTGCGCGAACCAAGCACGGATTCATCTGCGCGAATGCAGCTATTGATCGATCGAACATCGCTGAGGGGTTCGCCCTGCTGCTTCCCACTGATCCCGACAGAAGCGCCCATCGCCTCCGAACGCTCATCGAGCGAGCGGCAGGCGTATCGATCGGCGTGATCGTCACCGATACATTCGGAAGGCCGTGGCGGCGTGGGCTCGTCGATGTTGCAATAGGCATCTCAGGTCTTCCATCGATCGTCGACCTGCGAGGAACGATTGATGCCCACGGCAACGAACTCCAAGTCACCGAGGTTGCTGTCGTCGACGAGATCGCCGCGGCCGCTGACCTTGTCATGGGCAAGGCGACGCAGATACCTGTTGCCGTTGTTCGTGGTCTGGACATGGCCGGCTCGGGCCGGGCCACCGATCTCGTCCGTCCGGCAGATGAGGACTTGTTCCGCTGATGCCCGAACTGCCTGAGATCGAGACGTATCTTCACGCTCTCAGGCCTCGGATCGGCGGCGCCACGATTCATGATGTCCGGGTTTCGAGCTTCTCGCTCCTCAAGACGTACGACCCACCGGCCGAAGCGCTCATCGGTGAGAAGGTCAAAGGGGTCCATCGGATAGGGAAACGCATCTCGATCGACTGCACTGCGGATCTGCACTGCGTGATCCACCTGATGATCGCCGGTCGTTTCAGATGGACCGACGAACCCAAGCCGATCCCGAAACGCGGAGGGTTGGCTGCCATCGACTTCTCGACGGGTTCCCTGCTCCTCACCGAAGCAGGCACGAGACGCCGAGCCTCGATGTCGATCCTGCTCAGCGAGGATCTCGCCTCGGTTGATCCGGGTGGCATCGAAGTCGCCAATGCCACGTTCGAGGAGTTCAGCGCGGCGTTTCTCACGAACCGTCACACGCTCAAACGAGCCCTGACTGATGCCAGGTACCTATCGGGAATCGGCGGCGCGTTCGGAGATGAGATCATGTTCGAGGCCCGGCTCTCCCCCACCCAGATGAACACGAACCTCTCCGACGAGGAGCTTCGACGACTCCATGCCGCCTCGATCAAGGTGCTTGAGGAGTGGGCCAACAGATTGATTCGTGACACAGGTGACGACTTCCCCAAGAAGGTGACTGCGTTCCGTCCGGAGATGTCTGTGCATGGCAAGTACGGCGAGAAGTGTCGGGTCTGCAAAGCCCCGATCCAGCGAATTGTCTCGGGCGGAAGGGAGACGAACTACTGCCCCGGATGCCAAACCGACGGCCGCATCCTCGCCGACCGTGCACTCTCCCGCCTCCTCAAAGACGACTGGCCCAAGACGATCAATGAACTGTGAATCAGGCGTCAGGCAGATCGTTGTCCTCCCTTCAGGGAGGACGGAACAGCGACGCAGTCGATGTTCAGGAGGGGGTGCGAGCCTGCGAGCCCGGTACGGCAAGACCTCTCCGACCTCAATCCACTCCAACGTTTTCAAGGCATCTGGCGATGCTGGGTGGCGTGCCGCTTGAAGCTCGCAGGCTCGCACTCCCTCCTCGCTCGCTGCGCTCGCGTGTCCTCCCTGAAGGGAGGACGACAGACCAGACCGTCGCTCCTCCATCTCCCGGAACCAGGCGCGACTCGGCTAGCTGTTGCCCTTCGCGAGTTCTGCCAACAGTTCGTCTGATGATCCTTCTCGGATCGGACTGTCGGAGTCCAGCACGCCTCGGTCGGTCAGTGTCAACAGCCAGATCAGCGATGGGACTGCAATCAACGCTGCAGCAACGAAGGCGATCAGGAGGGCAGTGAGCACCACGTCGGATGCTGCTCCGTCTTCGATCGTCAGTACATCGGTGAGCAGCCACGGGTATTGGCCAACGGCCCAGCCCCACAGGATCGTTGATGTCGCAGCGACCGCGAGAACCCGCGACACTCGCGCCCTGCGCAGATAGATGGCAGCGAGCGACGCAATCCCGGTGATGGCCGATACTCCCACGATCACGAGGCCGTAGGGTCGTGTCAGACCAGCTGCCAGGGTTGGTGCGTCGGCAGCTATCACGAAAATGCCGACGAAGGCAGCGAGTCCCGCCACGACACCTGCAACGAGCGCCCGGATCCTGAAATACTCTGACAGCTCCATGAGACCTGAACGCTTCGCATCTCGAGCGACAAGTACCGCGCTCACATAGGCCGCCGTGGTGACCGCGAGGAGTCCGCCGAGCATCGAGGTCGGATTGAGCCAGGAGGTCCAGGCGTCACCGGCTGCATTACCGAGGGGAATTCTTCCGGACGCGACACCACCCGCGACCGTTCCAAGGAAGAAGGGTGTGAGCACGGATGCGCCAGCGAACGTGGCACCGAGAGCACGCCTGCCCGCAAGCGTCGGTGCCCATTTCCTGAATGCGAACGAGGAGCCTCGCAGAACGATCCCGATGCCAGCGATGGTCAACGGGATGTACAGCGTGGTCATGATCGATACGAATGCAGTCGGGAACCCCGTCCACAGATACACGAGGATGAAGATGAGCCAGACGTGGTTCGCCTCCCACACGGGACCGATCGATCGTTCAAGTAGGGCGCGCCGATGATGACCTCGGTGTGCATCCCCTGCGATGAGATCCCACATTCCGGCACCGAAATCGGCTCCCCCGAATATCGCGTATGCGACCACGCCGACCCAGATCACTGCGAGTACGACGTTCGCAAGACTCACGGCGCCACCTTCGATGGGCCGTACGGCGCGTCGATGTCCTCGCCCTCTGACATTCGCCGAGCAATGACCCTCAGCACGCCAATCGCAACGCCTCCCATGAGGAGGTACAGGAGCGAGATCGCAATCGCCGATGCAACGATCCCTGTGGACGCTGACACCGCGTCAGCGGTGCGCACGGTCTCCCACACGATCCAAGGCTGTCGACCCACCTCGGTCACCACCCAGCCAAGCTCGAGAGCC
>CBETWC010000068.1:0-7809 GCA_965539925.1 uncultured bacterium | reverse complement strand
TCCTGAACATCGACTTCGTCGCTGTTCCGTCCTCCCTGAAGGGAGGACAAAGAAGGATGACTCGCTCCGGTCGCTCCTTCTACCCACTGCCTTCTACCCATTTCGTTGCAGCGGCGCGAGCCGCGTCCATGGAGGCTCCGATGCCGGGTTCTGCTCCGAAGATGTTCTCGGCACCGATGATGTCGATCGCCTCCGTCTTCACGAGGACGTTCATCACCTCCGATTGAACGCCTGCCAGCATCAGTTGATTGCCGTTGTCGGCGAACTCGGTTGCGAAGCCGGTCACCATGCGGATGAACGTCGAGTGCACCTGCTCGATCTCACGCATACGCCAGATCATCACGGATCTACTTGTGTCCTGTGTCTCAGGAAGGAGCTCGCGGAACCTGGGCACCTCAGCGAAGAAACCTGCCGCATGGTTCCCGACCACGATCACGCTATCTGATTCGAGCACCTCGGGCAGATCCCTCTCCTCCCATCGTCCAGACTCCCCCTTGAAGATCTCAACAACGTGGAGCGAATGCGACGTCGTATAGAGGTACACGGCGAAGGAGAGTCCCGCGCCGAGGAAGATCGTCCACTGCAGTGGAATGAACAATGCGGAGAAGAAGGTGATCAGCATCGATGCAGTCCCGCGCCAGGAGGCCCGGAAGACCATGACCACGGCAGGGAGGCGGGCGATGAGTATCTCGGCGGCGACAACAAAGAGCAATCCACCGATGACGGGCAACGGCACGAGTTCTGCAACGCTGCCAAACAGCACCACGAGAACCGCCAACCACACCGCCGCAAAGATGCCGCCCCATCTCGAACTGCCGCCAGCGTTGACATTGATGCCCGTTCGGGAGAGCGATCCCCCCCGTGGCCATCGATTGGAAGAAGCTGCCCGCGAGGTTTCCCAGACCCTGCCCGATGAAGTCACGGCTTTGGTCTGCTCGGGATCCATCCGGATTCGGATAGGCCGTGGAGATCCCTGCACCCTGCGCGAGGGCAACAAGGGCAACAGACACCGAGCCAAGAGCGAGCTTGGGCATCATGTCGAATGCCGGAAGCATCGGCATCGGCAAGCTCTTCGGTATCGCTGCGACATCACCGACGAGTTCGACTGAATCGATTCCCAACAGCCACACAACGAAAGTCATCACCATCAGAGCGAGGACACCGGCGATCCTCTTGGTCGGCGTGAAGACGGTCATCCCGATCATGAGGACGACGGTCGTCGTACCGACGACAGCGGAACCCGGATCCCACTGGCCGATATTGGCCAGCCAGTCCACAGGCTTTTCCAACTTGTTCGAGCCCGAAGGGGCGTAGCCGGAGAAGTCGCCGAGTTGTCCGATGATGATCAGCATCGAAGCGCCTGCCACGAACCCGGTCATGACCGCGTGTGGCACGAAGTTCACCAGACTTCCGAGTCTCAGCAGACCCATGACGAACATGATGCCGCCGACCAGAAGCGTGATCGTGAACAGCGCGCGAGGCATCTGGGCGTCCTCGATGCCTGCGACCTCGATCACCGATGCGGTTGAGAGTGCAATCGCGCTGGTCAACGTCGAGATCATGAGGACGGAGCCGGTCGTCAACGCCGACGCAAGCGTGGCAACGATGCCCGAGTAGAGCCCGTAGATCGGACTCACGCCGGCCAGTTGCGCGTATGCCATGCCTTCGGGAATCGAGAACAAGCCCGTTGCGAACCCCGAAACCAGTCCGTCCTTGACACCTCCTCGCTCGAGGCCGAGCCGCGAGAGTGTCAAGCCGCTTCTGGGACGTCTGCGAAAACGACCGTCACGGAGTCACGATGTTGAACCAGAACTCGAAGGAGTCAAGCAACGTCAGGAACTCGGCGAATGCGTCTCCGGATCCGTCCACCGCGATGGATCCGTCTGCCACAAGATCCTCGAAGCTCGCTTCGCCCAGCATGATCGAATTCAGCGTCGCCCGTGTGAGCGTGAGGGTTGCCGTTGCGTCCTCGTCGGAGGCTCCTGCCGTGTGGATGAGCACACCGTTGTGAACCTCCAACAGATACTGTTCGCTCGAGTCAGTGAAGACGAGGTTGAAGGTCCAGTCCTTCGCACCTGCTTTCGGGCCATTGAGACGAATCGCAAGGAAGTCGAGGAACATCGGAACCGTCATCGCACGGACTGAGTCAGGGCTGGCCGTGACCGGCGTCGGAGCCACCATCACGCCGTCACGAAGTTCCTTGGCCCCGGACAGATAGAAGTCGCGCCACGTTCCGTTCTCCGCCTGGTAGCCGAGCTGTTCGAACGTGTCTGCTTGCAGATCCTTGGCAGCCTGATTGTCGGCGTCGGCAAAGATGACGTGGTTCAATACTTGAGCCACCCAGCGGTAGTTCCCGCTGTCGAAATCATCCCTCGCCTTGTCGAGAACGGCATCGGCACCGCCCATGTACTCGACCATCTTCTTACCCGTCTCCGTTGGAATGAGCGGATGCAGAGTCGAGGGATTGCCATCGAACCACCCCAGGTAGTACACGTACGTGGCCTTGACGTTGTGGCTCACCGAGCCGTAGTAGCCACGATTGGCGAATGACTTGGCAATCCCATCGGGCATCTCGATGAGTTCGGCGATCTCGGTGTAGCTGTACCCGTGGTTGGCAAGTCTCAGAGTCTCATCGTGCAGGTACCGGTACAGGTCCCGCTGACCTTTCAGGAATCCGATGACGTTCTCATTCCCCCATGTCGGCCAGTGATGGGATGAGAACACGAGGTCGGAATCTGCGCCGAACAGCGTGAGGGCGTCGTTGATGTGCGTTGACCACACCTTCGCGTCGCGGATCTTCGCTCCTCGGAGCGTGTACACGTTGTGAAGCGTGTGCGTCGCTATCTCAGCCATGCACAGGGCACGGCTCTCGGGCAAGTAGAAGCAGAGCTCCGCTGGTGCCTCGGCACCGGGCGTGTGCTGGAAGATGATCCTGAGACCATCGACCGTCATCTCCTGGCCCGTCTCCGAAACGATGTCCGTCGGAGGAATCAGGGACACGGTTCCGTTCGACGTCAACTGTCCGAGCCCGGCTCCAACGCCGCGCTGGGCATCCCATCCGACGAGGTTCCCGTACATGTACGAGGCACGCCTGGACATGACGTTCCCCATCATCACGTTCTCGCTCACCGCTTCCTCGAGGAAATCGATCGGAGCGATGATCTTCACCCGCCCGGATGCGACCGCCTCATCGTCGACTACCGCACGCGCGCCACCAAAGTGATCGACGTGGCTGTGGGTGTACAGGACCGCTACCACCGGCAGGTCGGCGACATGCTCGATCACCAAGTCCATGGCTGCACGCATCGTCTCAATGGAAATCATCGGATCCACCACGATCCAGCCAGAGTCTGTCCGGAGGAAGCTGGTCACGGACAGGTCGTACCCACGCACTTGGTAGATACCGTCCGACACCTCGAAGAGACCAGCAATGGCGCTGAGCTTGGACTGCCTCCACAGGCTCGGGTTGACAGTGTCGGGAGCATCCCCTTCGAGGAAGTACCACTTGTCGATGTCCCACACGACGTTGCCGGCGGCATCGGTGATCTGGCCGTGTCCTTCAACGATCAATCCACGCCGGGCATTCTCGAAATCGGTCTGATCCTCGAACGGCAGTTGATCGAGAACCTCGGCATTGGCAGCGGCGGTGGACGTTGAACCAGGCTTCGGCTGTGACATGGTTTCCCCTTGTGATCCTTGCGATTGATCGGCACCAATCGCAGACGGTCAGCGACCCCACCTTGCTAGGAACTGGCCGAGCCGCTTGAAGGCGACCTCATAGTATTCAGAGGGATCATCGAGCAGGTTCGCGACGTAGTTGACGAACATGATCGTGCGGGCCGACCAGAAATGCTCCAACTCGCCGTCGTAGGCAACCGGCCAAGGGGCGATTGATCGATATCCCTCCTCGAACGCAATCTTGAAATCCGCGTACCCAGGGTGATCCCGCTCGTAGAAGAGAGTCGTTGCCACGTCCTGCACCCTGTGACCCCATGTGATGTCTTCGAAGTCCAAACCGATCACCCGACTTCTGTACACGTGGACGTTGTCGGGGTGCAGATCGCCATGGATCGTTTGTGCTTCAGATGGATCGAGCCTGGCGAACGCTCCCTCAACCGCAACGATGGACCGATCCAGAATCTCGCGCTTACCTCCCGAGAGGAAGTGTGCCCGGTCCTCGTCGAAGACGATCACGGGGTCTACTTCCTCTGGCCAGTAGAACACCTTGTTCCATGTGAGAGGCGGGTTCGGCGGTGTGAAACCCGCTCCATGAAGATGAAGCCCAGCCGACAGTTGGCCGAGTCCGCTGTATCTGGCCTCGGTGGGCCCGCTCGAAAGAGGCTTGCCGGGGATCCACTCGAACAGGACGCAGCGCCGCATGCCGGGCACGCCATCTGACTCCGCACACACGAACGAGCGGCCATCGATCGCTGGGACGAACCGAGCAACGTCGAGCGTGGATTCAGCCTTGAGTGCCGCGAGCCACGCCAGTTCATTCTCCACGTCTCCGTCGGAATGATCCTGATGGAGATCGACGCGGAGTGCGTACGGCCCATCATCCGTATCGACGCGGAAGAGAATGTTCGTGAATCCACCGACGAGCCTGAGACGCTGAGCCCTGATCGGGAACGATTCGAGAGATGAAATCGCCAGCGACCGAAGCCGGCGAATCTGCCCGGTGGCGGTGAGCGTGTCCCATTGGCGCATGGTGGTCCTTAGGTAGTCGCTGGTTCAGCCTTTGCCTGTCCCCGACGCCACGCGAGCAACGCCCCGGCACCGATGAACACCTGCGGGAAGTACGTGGCCGCCCTCCAGATCATCGTGGCCGCCAAAGCGTCGTTGTTCGGGAGTCCGAACGCAGAGAGAATCGCAACGATGATGGCATCGCTTGTTCCAAGACCTCCCGGAGGGATCGGGATGAAGGTTGCGAGCCTGCCGAAGGCATACGCGGCAAACGTCTCAAGAAGGGACACTGGACCATCGAACCCGCCCTGGAGAGCCACAACAGCGAGATAGAGAATCGAGAACTGGGCCAGTTGCTGACCGACGTTCGTGACCGTGATAAGGAGCCAGCGGTCCTTCACCACATCGACGATCGATGATCGGAAATCGACCACGGCTTCGGCCGCGTCGATGCTTACCTCCTTGTTGAGCAAGCCTGCACCCCAGCGAATCACGCTATCCGCCCATCCACCGATCTTGCGAGCCAGGTTCTCGCTTCGCAGGATCAAGGCAAAGAGAACGACCATTGTGATGACGGCCGCTGCCGAGATGAGTGTCACAACGGCCGCTTCGCCTGTGCTTGCCCCTGCGATGGAGAGCGCGACGAGAGCGATGACGGGGAACGAGAGGGTGACGAGCGTGTTCCAGACACTCGTGATCCCAATCGTCGCCGTGACAGGAGCGGCTCCGTAGCCGTAGCTCGACAGCATGCTGTATTGGATCGCCAACCCGAAGGCCCCCCCTGCAGGGACAACATTCGAGATCATGAACGATGTCTGTCGTGTGAGGAACGCCGGTTTGAATTTCAACCCGGGAAGAGCCGCTTGGAATGGAAAGACGTAGATGATGATGACCGCGACCGTCGCGAGGAGGAGATACACGACGTGACTCGTCGACATCCCCTGGATCGCTTCCCAAGCCAGGTCGTAGTCGCCGAACTGTGGAAGCACCACGACGAAGACAAGGACCAGTATCCCGACCGTCAGGATCGAGGCAATGATCTGCTGCTTGCCGAACTTGGGCTTATCTGGTGCCTCGGATTGGGACATTTCGTCTGTCAAGGGATTGCTCCGGTTATTGGGCTGGTGTCAGGAAGATGGCTGAAAGCGGCGGGATCGTCATCTCCAAGGAGTGGTCGTACCCGTGGGTCGAGATGGTATCGGCATCCACGGATCCGTTGGTGATGCCACTTCCGCCGTAGCGGAGATCATCGCTGTTGAGAGCCTCGGTCCACTCGCCTCCGACCGGCACGCCGATCCTGTAGCCCGAACGGACAACCGGAGTGAAGTTCGCCACAAAGAGGACCGGATCGCCAGAAGCCGCAAATCGAAGGAACGCATACACGGAGTTCGCAGCGTCATCTCCCACCACCCAGCGGAATCCCGAGGGATCGTTGTCACGTTCGGACAATGCTGGGATGGTCGTGTACACGCTGTTCATGTCAGAGACCCAGTTCTTGACGCCCTGGTGCTCGTCGTACGCCAACAGCCCCCAATCGAGTTCCTCTTCGTGGTTCCACTCCTGAGGGACCGCAAACTCCCCACCCATGAAGAGCAGCTTCTTCCCTGGCTGGGCCCACTGATACCCCAACAAGAGACGTAGGCCGGCAAGCTGCTGCCACCGGTCGCCCGGCTGCTTTGCGAGAAGCGAACCCTTCCCATGAACCACTTCATCGTGGCTCAGAGGGAGCGTGTAATTCTCACTGAAGGCGTACACCATCCGAAAGCTCAGCTCTGAGTGGTGGTGCACCCTGTGTACGGGATCATGTTGGATGTACTTGAGCGTGTCATTCATCCAGCCCATGTCCCACTTCTCACCGAAGCCAAGGCCACCGCTCTCGATCGGCGCCGTCACCTGGGGGAAGGCCGTGGACTCCTCCGCGTACATCTGGATGTCCGGGTGCTTGCCATAGGCAGTTCGATTGAGCATCTGGAAGAACGAGATGGCTTCGAGGTTCTCTCTTCCGCCGTAGATGTTCGGCACCCACTCCCCCGCTTTGCGCGAGTAATCCCGGTACAGCATCGATGCGACCGCATCAACTCGGATGCCGTCGGCGTGGTACGTGCTTAGCCAGTGCATCGCGCTCGAGAGGAGGAAGCTCCTCACCTCATGTCGTCCGTAGTTGAAGATGAGGCTGTCCCAGTCCTGGTGATAGCCCTCTTTCGGATCTGCATGTTCATACAGATGGGTTCCATCGAACTCTGCGAGCCCATGGGCATCCGAAGGGAAGTGGGACGGTACCCAGTCGAGGATGACGCCGATCCCCTCCTGATGGAGAAGGTCGATGAGGAACATGAGATCCTGTGGGTCACCGAATCGAGAGGTTGCCGCGAAGTACCCGGTGCCCTGGTATCCCCACGAGCCATAGAACGGATGCTCCATGACCGGTAGCAGCTCGACATGTGTGAACCCGAGTTCTGACACGTACTCGGCCAGTTGGGGAGCGATCGCTCGATAGCCACCCGGCTCGTACCTCCACGAGCCCAGGTGCAACTCGTAGATCGAGATGGGAGCATCCAGAGCGTTCTTGGCGGCTCTCGTCGTCATCCAGTCGTCGTCATCCCATGCATACTCGAGATCCCAGACGACGGAACCTGTTCGGGGAGGCTCTTCGGCCTTGAATGCGACAGGATCGGCCTTGTCGAACACGTTGCCGGCAGGTCCGGTGATCCGGTATTTGTATACGTCACCGTGGCCCACGCCGGGGACATCGCCACTCCAAACACCCGAGGCATCCGGGTGCAGATCGACCCCATCGGTCCAACCGGTGAACTCACCGATGACCTCGACACGTTGGGCCGAGGGCGCCCACACACGAAAGACCGTACCGGTGTCGGAAGTGTGTGCGCCAAGCGTGTCGTACAGCGTCGCGTGCGTCCCTTCGTTGAAGGCCCAACGATCATCATCACCCATGCGAGCCGGAACAGCGTTCACGCGCACAACTTAATGCACTGGCGGTTCCCACGACGGCCCGCGATGTCAGGCTCTTCGGATCTGTCGCGTTTCGAGTGCAACAGATTGTCCTCCCTGAAGGGAGGACGATTTGAGGAAGCGTCCCTCTGATCCGGGGTCGTACTACGTCATACG
>CBETWC010000067.1:0-7864 GCA_965539925.1 uncultured bacterium | reverse complement strand
TAAAAGGTACCCCGGGGATAACAGGCTCATACCGCCCAAGAGTCCATATCGACGGCGGTGTTTGGCACCTCGATGTCGGCTCGTCTCATCCTGGGGCTGAAGCAGGTCCCAAGGGTCGGGCTGTTCGCCCGTTAAAGAGGCACGCGAGCTGGGTTTAGAACGTCGTGAGACAGTTCGGTCCCTATCCGTCGCAGGCGCAGGAGATTTGAGGAGAGCTGTCCCTAGTACGAGAGGACCGGGATGGACGTACCTCTGGTGTGCCAGTTGTTCTGCCAAGAGCACGGCTGGTTTGCTACGTACGGAACGGATAAGCGCTGAAAGCATCTAAGCGCGAAGCCGGCTTCAAGATGAGATCTCCCACTGTATTAAACAGGTAAGACCCCTTGTAGACGACAAGGTTGATAGGCCGGACGTGGAAGCGCAGTAATGCGTGAAGCTGACCGGTACTAATAGGTCGAGGGCTTGAATTTGATTACCGCGATTTTGTGCTCGCTATGGAGTGCTCAAGGAGCATTCACATAGTTTTGGTGACCACAGCGACAGGGATCCACCCGTTCCCATTCCGAACACGGAAGTTAAGCCTGTCAGCGCCGATGGTACTTGGGCCGAGGGGCCCCGGGAGAGTAGGTCGTTGCCAAACATTCTTAAGATGAAGGCCGTCCCACCATTCGGTGGGACGGCCTTTGTCGCGTTGGCGCCTATGTTGCGCCAGACCTGAGAGGATTGACCAATGGCAGATAAGAACCGTCACGACTCCAGGGGCGGCACCGGCAAGGACCGGCGGTCTTCCTCGTCATCGCAGGGACGCGGCCGTCCCAGTGGTTCGAGTGACCAGCGGAGTTCGGGCAAGAAGAAGCAGTACTCAGCAACCACCCGCGATGTCGAGAGGCAGCGGCAAGAAGCGCGCGCCAAGAAGCGTGGAGATATCAAGGGTCCAGCCGTCAACCTGCCGAATTGGATCGTTGAAGAGGTCTCAAGGGTCACACCCGGAGATCGTACGGGACCAACACTCGAAGCCCTCGGCGCGGCGTCGGAGGCGCTCGCCGACGGCAACTACCAATCTGCGGTCAAGCACGGCCTTCGTGCCAAGTCTCTGGCCCCGCAGTCGGCAACCATTCGTGAGACGGTCGGTGTTGCGGCCTATCGAATCGGGGATTGGTCGACGGCGCTCAACGAACTGAGGGCTTACCGGCGCATGGCTGGGGAGACGACCCATCTCCCAATCGAGATGGACATTCTCCGTGCCCAAGGTCGGAAGAAGGACGTCGAGAAGGCTTGGCAGGAACTTGAGAAGCGCGGCGGTCATGGGCTCGTGATGAATGAGGGCAAGATCGTCTATGCGTCCTACCTGCTCGATGAAGGTCGTGCGGACGAAGCGTGGAAAATTGTGAAACCACCTCGGATGGAGCAGCGACCGAATGACGGCCATCTGCGCCTGTATTACGTTGCGGCTCGGACAGCAGCAGCGCGTGGAGACAGGGAGACAGCTCGCAAGCTCTCCGATGAGATCGTGATTCACGATCCGGCATTCCCAGGCTACGAGCAACTCGAGAGGGAGATTGCGGAGATCAGGTAGCAGGCGTCAGGAAGAGGAGCTAGAGGATCTCGGCGATGAGGGTGTCGATGGACTTGGTCCCGCCCTGGGGAGCATCAGGACACCAGGCCGCGTCGGATGATCGACAACGTCGATTGGGTGCGAGTACACAGCGGAGAGGATCTCGGCTGTAAGGACATCCCTCGGAGGACCCGCGGCGGAAACGCGACCGTGATCCAGAAGCAAGGTCTGGTCGAAATGCGTTGCAAGGTTCAGGTCGTGAAGCACGGCAACGACCGTGTGACCTCGAGGGCGCAGGCCTTCAATCAGGGTGATAACTGATTCCTGGTGCTTGATGTCGAGAGCCGTTGTTGGCTCATCGAGGAGCACGACAGGAGCGTTCTGAGCGAGTACGCGGGCGATGGCGACGCGCTGCTGCTCCCCGCCCGAAAGAGTACGCACCGGTCGGTCGATCAAGGCAAGGAGATCGAGATCCTCGAGCGCGTGGTTCACGGCCTGCTGGTCGATCGCAGGCGTATTCGACGGATCGAACCGATATGGGAATCGACCCATCGTGACGACCTGGGTAACCGTGAACGGGATATCCGAGGTATGGCTCTGGGACAGCACCGCCCTCAGCCTGGCCAACTGTCGAACGGAAGTGTGGGCAAGGGGTTCTGCGTCGTAGGTGATGGCGCCAGATGATGGCGCCACGTCGCCAGCGAGGAGTCGTAGCAGGGTCGACTTCCCTGCTCCATTCGGGCCGATGACAGCCGTCAGCGTCCCGGGATGCATCGTGAGCGTGATGTCGTCGATGAGCAGGTGTTCTCCGATTCGGATCCCGATGTTGTTCATCTCAACCTTCACGAGACGATCTCCCTGCGCACAAGCCACACGAGGATCGGGCCGCCGACAGCGCCGGTGAGCAGTCCGATGGGAATCTCGACGGGGGAGACCAGGGTTCTGGCTACGGTGTCGACGGTGAGCAGCCAGATTGCCCCGCCAATGGCTGTCGCCGGTACGAGGACGCGGTGTGTGAAGCCGACCATCGGTCGGACCGCCAATGGCACGATCAGACCGACGAACCCGATGACTCCGCCGACAGCGACCGATGCCCCGACCCCGATGCCGATGGCCACGAGCGTCATGGGCACACGTCTCTTGGTGTCGAGTCCCAGATGAATCGATGTCTGCTCACCGAGGGCCATGAGGTCAAGTCCAGGGCCCATCCACCACAAGAATCCGAGAGAGGCAGCCGATGCCAGTGCTGCGACACCGATCGTTGCCCATTGTGCGCCGACGAGCGAGCCGAAGATGAAGAACGACATGGTCGATACGGTGGGGCTATCGACAGCGAGCACGAACAGGACTGTCCACGCCGTCAGGGCGAAACCCGCCGCAATACCCATGAGGACGAGAACGGTGGTGCCCCCTTGTGCACGTCCCAGACGGCGTGTGCCAAGGGCGAAGGCTGCTCCGGCTACCGCGCCCAGCAAGATGGTCGTGAGAGACCTGTAGGTACTCGGCGCAAAGGCTTGACCGACTGCAACACCCAGACCAGCCGCAGCAGAGATGCCGATGAGGTGGGCGTCGACGATGCGTGTGCGGTGGATGCTCTGGAGGGACGCCCCGGTTGCTCCCAACACAGCCCCGACCGTGACCGCCGCGGCCGATCGCGGAAAGCGCACACCGGACAGAACGCGGGCCGATAGGTCCTCCTCCGACAAGCGACGAGTCGCCCAAGCGAGGACATCACCGAACGGGATGCTGACCGCTCCGAGAGTCAATGACCCGAGGAAGACCAGCAGTAGCAATCCGACGGCTCCCAAGAACCACGCCGTCATCCAAATCGGGCGATCGAGGATCACGGGCCTGCGGCCAGGTCGGCGACGAGGAGAGCGAGTGTCTCGGGGATTCGGGGACCGATCGTGAGGAAGTCGCCCTCGGGATAGGCGAGGATCCATCTCTGGCGACCGGCTGGTGTCTGAGCGATCCCTGGGATCGCGAGCAGGCCTTCGATACCTCCGAGAGCTTCGAGTCCTTCGGATGGAACGATCAGCACATCCGGAGCTGCAGATATCAGGGCTTCAGGAGTCACCGTGATCGAGCCCTCCACTCCGGAGAGAGCTCCAGCATCAGTGGCGTTGGTTGCCTCGATGACAGGATGTGTGACCATCTCTGACCCGAACAGGAGCATGACATCGGGTCCGCGGGTGTACACATATGCGATCCTCAGACCTTCAGCTGCGGCGCTCGCAGTGGCTGCGGCCATCTCGTCCCTCATCCGAGCCTCGAGTGCCGCCGCCGACTCCTCGGCCTGAAGGATGCGTCCCAGATCTTCGATCTTGGAGTACATCGTGTCGAACGTCGTTGATACTTCGAGGATGATGACAGGAACGCCGGCGGCCCTTATCTGATCAATGGCCGAGAGGGGCGATGTCTGCGTGTCGCCGATCACGAGTGTTGGGTCATGTTTCAGGACCGCTTCCGGGGACAGGAATCGTCCGACTCCGACTGTTGGAAGCGCGACTGCATCATCCGGGTACACCGTCGTGAGATCAGTGGCCACTACCGCATCGCCGGCCCCGAGCTCGAAGATGATCTCCGTGAGGTCTCCTGAGAGTGTGACGATTCGGCTTGTGTCGGTGATGTCGGAGGTGACGCCATCGGCACCCGTGTACTGGGGCAGTGGCGCTGCTGAGGAGCTTGCTGGATCGGTCGTGCTGGATGCCGCACCGCTGCATCCCGCGGCTATGAAGGCACCGACCAGGAGAGCTACAGCGGTGATTCGATGCATTGCTACGAAGAACAACCGACTCTGGCCGATGTCATGATCGAGCAGAACATCTCCCGAGTGACCTGCCAGGTTCCGTCAATACGCACGGCGTCGCCGGTGAGGTCGGGGTAGGTGGGAGTGCCACCGAACAGGAGGTCATAGATCACCTCTGCGGTATCGCCATCAACCGTGATCTTCTTGGGAGCGAGGCTGACACCACCCATACTTTCCCCGGTCTCCTGATAGGCGGCAACGGTCTCTTCGAGGCCGCTCGGATCATCGATGTAGGGGGCCTTCTCTTCGAACTCCGTCTCACTCGAGAAGACAATCTCATACGCAAGCGCGATGGCAGCGGCATCTTCCTCGGATGTCTCAGGAGCCTCCGGAATCGTTGTGGTCGTTGGCGGTTGCGTTGTGGCAGTCGTCGTCACCGCGGATGACGTCGTTGTCGCTGCGGGTGCCTGTGTTGTCGTGGGATCTTGGATCGTCGACCCACAGGAAGCCAGGAATAGGCCAAGGGAGAGGCTGACAAGGGTGATTCGTTTCATGAGTGAACTCCACTGGGAACGTCTGTTGCAGGAAGTATCACAAGGAACACGACCGACAGCTTGTCGGCAGGACCACGACTTTCGTGTCGCACCTGCCGGATATGTTCGAAGCGTCCCGCACTTCCATGAAAGGAAGCGACATGGACCTCAATCTCGTTGTTCTCGCAGGACACCTCGCAGCCGAACCGGAGATCCGGACCTTCGAGTCAGGAACGACCCTTATGCGACTGCTCGTGACGGTACGGTCGTCAGAGCCGATGCGACGCCTCGACGTGGTTCCGGTTGTCCAGTGGAGTCCGGACCCCGATGACATGCCTGAGGGTTCTGTACGTGGTCGACCCGTATGGATAGCAGGAGCTGTGCAAAGACGATTCTGGTCGGCAACCGACGGTCGCCATTCCCGTGTGGAGATCATTGCCCACGAGGTCGTGTTCCGTGACGTGGAACCTTCGACTGACGATGAGTTCGCTACAGCATCCTGACATGCACTCATCGACATCCTCCTAGTCTTGCGGCACATGACTCGAACAGTTGTCGCCGCCGCATCCGTCGCCGCCGCCGAGGCAGGGAGTGCTGTCGCTGATCTCGGAGGCAATGCCGTGGATGCAGCTATTGCCGCGACCATCTCGTCGATGTCGACAGAGCTCGGGATCGTGTCCCCGGGAGCAGGAGCGTTCATCACCATCTGGCCATGTGAAGATGAACCGCTCGTGATCGACGCCTACGCAGAGATGCCAGGCCGGGGGCTGGAACTGGGAACTGCCACCGTCACCGATCGCGTGCGCATGGAATATGGCGGAGGTATGGAGACGGTCGTTGGGTGGGGGAGCATCGCCACCCCGGGAGCGTTCGCGGGGTTCGACGTTGCGTCGAAGAAGTACGGATCGGCGTCCTGGTCCGATCTCCTGGCACCGACCATCGACATCCTGCGAAGTGGGTTTCCAGTTTCGCAAGCAGCTGGCTACTACCTCAGCTATGCCCACATGGTCATCTATGGATGGAACGACGAATCAGCGCGGATCCATCACCGGGCGGACGGGACACCCCTGAGGGGTGGTGATGTCGTGACCAACGTGCCTCTTGCGGACTGTCTGGCAGACATGTCGGCTGAGGGCGCTGATCTCCTGTATCAGGGGGAACTCGGGGTAGCACTGGCGCAAGCAAGCGAGGAACGTGGCGGGCTGATCACGCGGCACGACCTTGAGGAGTACTCGCCTGTGGTGCGCCCTCCTTCGAGAATCGGATTACGCCAGTGGGACATCGCGACGAACGCGCCACCAGCGGTCGGCGGTATCGCGATGACCGCGCTGCTGACTCTCATGGAACGTCTCAGCGTCCACGGGTGGAAGCCAGCGGAAGTTGCCAAGTACGCCGCAGCCCAGCATGCGGTCTTCTCCTTCCGCCGGAACGTTCTCGACGGGAACACGGACAGGTTCATCGGCTCAGACATGTTGCTCTCGCTCGCGGATGCTGGCGACCTGAGCGCGATTCATAGGTCTCCGTCGACGGTCCACGCATCGGCTGTTGACGACAACGGGCTTGCCTGCTCGATCACGGCCTCGGCGGGCTATGGATCAGGAGCCGTCATCCCCGGCACGGGCTTCGGCCTCAACAACTCGCTTGGTGAGCTCGAACTCACAACAGAGGGGCTTCACGTCCTACCGTCCGGAACCCGGCTGCTCTCCAACATGGCGCCAACGTGTGCACGCTCGCCTGACGGAGAGATCCTCGCCTTGGGATCCCCGGGCGCAGACCGGATCACGTCAGCCATTGCGTCCGTTCTCATGAACCACATCGTGTGCGAGATGTCCCTTGACGATGCAGTGGCCCATCCTCGGATGCATGCTGAGATCTTCGATGGCGTGCCGACGCTGGCCGTTGAACCCGGCATCGACACATCCGAGATGGAGGGGCTTGCGATTCGAGAGCTTCCCGAGCTGTCCATGTACTTCGGAGGCGTTCAAGCTGCAATGTGGGACGGCGCAGACACCCTTGGCGGTTCGGCAGACCCACGACGCACGGGTGCAGTACGCATCGGTGGAGCAAATGGCTGATCAGGTCTCGCCCCTCGACGTGCTTCGTGCAGTGCTCGATCCCGTCAGGCTCTCAGTGCTCGCTGCTTCAGCGCGCGGAAGTGTTTCCATCCGAGAGCTCGCCATCGGTCTCGGAGTTGAACCCAAGGAAGTTGCGAAGGCAGTGGGTGACCTTCGTTCGCTCGGACTCCTCGACAAGAACGCCCGATTGAATCGGGAAACCCTCGCTGATGTCGGCAGATCGCTCCCGAAGGAGCATCCCGATCTCGGTGAGCCTGTGGAAGGTCCCTGGACCGAGGATGAAGTACGGTTGCTGGGACGGTTCTTCGCCAACGGGCGATTGGTCGAGATCCCTACCGCCGTGGTCAAGCGCAGGCTCGTGCTCGAGAAGATCGCGCTGGACTTCCAACCAGGCGAGCGGTACTCGGAACGGGATGTGAACTTCAAGATTCAACTGATCCACCCTGACTACGTCGCGATCCGTCGGTACATGGTCGAGGAAGGCCTCATGGACCGGGCCGACGGCTCCTACTGGAGGACGGGCGGGAGATATGAAGCGCCTGCCAAGCCACCGGACGAACTGATTGTCATAGGCACAAGCATCGAAGGTGTGAACCTCGTCGAGTACTCCGAACACCGATTGCAGCAACTTGTCGATGCGGCGAATGACGAACGAATCCACAGGTACATGTCTGATCAGTTTCCATATCCGTACACCGTCGCGGATGGCGAGGCCTGGATCGATATCTGCGAGCGCCAGAATCCGCCGAACAACTTCTTCATCGAAATCGATGGAGTACTCCGCGGTGGCGTCGGTGCTCTGCCGATGTCAGGAGAGAAGACTGGCGTGGCAGAGATCGGATGGTGGCTCAACCCCGAGTGGTGGGGGTGGGGTGTCACCTCAGCGGCTGCGGCTGCCCTCGTTGACCGCATGTTCGCCGATCGGGGCTTCGAACGACTCTGGGCTCCGGTG
>CBETWC010000066.1:0-7888 GCA_965539925.1 uncultured bacterium | reverse complement strand
CAATTTGCTCGGATTGTGGGGGGAGAAGCTATCAGCTATCAGCTTTCAGCCATCAGCCAGCACGCGCCACGGGTCTCTGCCGAATGGTGAGAGATGAGGCGTCAGGCGTCCAGCGACCTCATTCTTGCGTCCTCCCCTGGAGGGAGGACAGGCGAGTCTGCGAGCCAGGAGGGGGGGAGCGAGCCTGCGAGCGCGCCAGTGACGCTTGCTCGCGGTGCACTCTTGTTACCGAATTTTGCCGTACCGGGCTCGCAGGCTCGCCGACCCCCCTGCATCGTCGCTGCGCTCCTCTGCTGTCCCCCCGTAAAAGGGGGGACGCTTGCTTGCCTGACGCCTGACGCCTGACATCTGGCTGCGCCCTAGGCTCCCGGGGTGTCACCTCTTGCCTGGGCGCTTGCTCTCATCATCACGGTCGCGGCCGCGGCCGTCCAGGGAACCGTTGGACTCGGGTTCGCGATGGTCTCGGTACCTCTTCTGTCGCTCATCCACCCGAGCCTTGCCCCTGTGCCACAACTTCTCACAGTGCTCCCCCTCACTGTGACCATGGCTTGGAGAGAGCGACACGCAATCGACCTGCACGGATTCTGGTGGCTCATCGGTGGCAGGATTCCCGGAGCGTTCCTCGGCATCACACTTCTCGCCGTTGCTTCCGCGCGCACGCTTGACATCTTCATTGCTCTAACCGTGCTGGGAGCGGTTGTTGTGATCGCCAAGGGCATCCACGTCAAGCGATCACCAGCCACCAAGCTTGCAGCTGGTATTGCATCGGGCACCACGGGGGTGGTCGCGTCGATCGGGGGCCCACCAGTCGCTCTGGTCTACTCGTCCGAGGATTCAGACACCATTCGCTCAACACTTGCCGCCGTGTTCACCATCGGAGCCCTCACCTCGGCGTCTTTCAGGTACGCCAGTGGGAACATCTCGTGGGACGACGTCCGGGTCGCACTTGTCCTGCTCCCCGCCGTCGGCGTGGGATACGCGGTGTCTCTGTTCCTCAAGGATCGGGTGGCCAGGAACCAGGTACGCACAGGCATCCTCATCGTGAGCGGACTCTCCTCAGCAGCACTTCTCATTCGGGCGATCGCCTAGTGCTCTGACGTCAACGTTGCGAGCTACGCCTGGTCGCCGCCCGAGCCAACGTCGAACGAGTCCAGGACTGCCCCCAGGGCATCGAAGAGTTCGCCAAGGGCCCAGAGCAGGACGAGCAGCATCAAGACAAGAGCGCCTGCCGTGAGGAGCCCGCGGACCCACCCCATCCATCCCTGGCCTCCTCTGGTCAGTGCGCCCCAGAGCCCAGCCAGGAACCCTGTCTCGGGTGCCGAAGCTGGCTGAGAAATCGACAGGTCGGAGGGCACGGAAGTCCCGGCGGACGAGACCACAGGCTGCTCGACCGTCGAGATTCGCCCATCGCCTTCATCGGATCTGCGAGATGCACCGTCGGGTTCGCCCACAGCGGAGGATTGGCCATTCATCTCATCCTGCAGATCGACCTCGAGAATCGCTGAGAGCTTGGGAAGGACAGACACGGCCGGAGCAACCTCGCCACGCTCCCACCTTCGGATGGAGGACGAGGAGCGGCCGATGGCCGACGCCAGTTGACCAAGAGACATGCCTTTGGCGAGACGCGCCTCGCGGATCATCAGCCCGAGTTCTTCGTAATTGGCCATAGCGGGAGTGTAAGACAGGAGTCAGGTATGCAACGGGAGGCTCCTGATCCTTCGAGCCTCCCGAACGTCTATTGTTCGGCCAGACACCGGAAAGGAATCCCATGACCATCCAGATCGAGACCTTGGCAGAGTTACTCACGAACAGCGTCGCCAGCTATGCGGACAATCCACTCTTCGGTCAACGCGGGTCGGATGGTTCATGGCAGTGGACTTCATACGCCGAATTCGGCGATGCGGTCGAGCAGGCACGCGGCGGCCTTGCATCACTGGGTGTCGGTCATGGTGACCGCGTCGCAGCGATCTCAGATAACCGCGTCGAGTGGGCAGTCGGTGCATACGCGACCTATTCGCTCGGTGCTGCCTGGGTTCCCATGTATGAGGCGCAGACCCAGAAGGACTGGGCGTACATCCTCAAGGACAGCGGCGCCAAAGTGCTGTTCGCCGCAACAGATGGAATCCGCGCCCAGGTGGAAGAGGTGTCTGGGGAACTCCCGAACTTGGAAACGATCATCGTCATCGACGATCCCGCCGGCGGCGATTCGATCGATTACACAGAGCTTCTCGCAAGGGGAGCTGCAAGTCCAGCGCCGGTCGCTGTGGTGTCCTCCAACGACCTCGCCGGGCTGATCTACACATCCGGAACAACGGGGGAACCCAAGGGCGTGCGACTCTCCCACGGCAACTTCGCCTCGAACATCAATGCGATCGCCGAGATCTTCCCGCTCGAGGAGGACGACCGATCCGCATCGTTCCTCCCATGGGCACACTCGTTCGGCCAGACGGTTGAACTCCACACATTGACGTACTTCGGTGCATCCACAGGCCTGACCAGTGCCAAGTCGCTGATTCGCGACATGCCGGAGATCGAGCCAACGATCCTCGTCAGCGTGCCGACGGTGTTCAACAAGGTGTACGACGGTCTCAAGAAGAAGATGGAAGCAGAGGGCGGCATCACGAAGATTCTCTTCGACGCAGCCATTGCGAACGGTCGCAAGCGAATCCAACTGGAGAAGACGGGCAAGCGAAGCCGTTGGATCGATCTCCAGAACGACCTGTTCGACAAGATCATCTTCACCAAGGTCCGGGCAGCATTTGGCGGAAGGCTCCGGTACGCCTTCTCTGGCGGCGCGGCGATATCCACAGAGGTCGCCGAGTTCATCTCAGCCGTCGGCATCGTCGTGTACGAGGGATATGGCCTGACCGAGACGAGCCCGATCGTTACCTGCAATGTCAAGGGAGCGAAGCGCATCGGTTCGGTCGGCAGAGTCATTCCGGGAGTCACCGTTGACATCGACACCGATATCACGGGGGACAAGGAGATCGGCGAGATCGTGGTCCACGGACCGAATGTGATGATGGGGTACTACAACCTGCCTGAGGCCGACGCAGAGGTATTCACCCCTGACCGCGGCTTCCGCACAGGGGACCTCGGACATGTCGACGACGATGGGTACCTTTTCATCAGGGGCCGCATCAAGGAGCAGTACAAGCTCGAGAACGGCAAGTACGTCGTGCCTTCACCGATCGAGGAGCAACTGCAGCTCTCGGGATTCATCAGCCAGGTCATGGTGTACGGAGAACAGCGGCCGCACAACGTGGCGGTTGTCGTTCCCGACATCGAGTATCTCAAGAAGTGGGCCGAAGAGAACGATCTGGATGCCTCGGATCTCGATGCACTCCTGACGGACGCGAAGGTCAAGGAGCTGTTCAAGACCGAGATCAACAGGGGCCAGTCCTCGCTCAAACGCTACGAGCGAGTGCGCGACTTCATCCTCGACCCCGACGAGTTCACACCCGAGAACGGACTGCTCACACCTTCGATGAAGGTGAAGCGTCGTGCGGTTATGGCGAGGTTCGGCGACGAGATCGACGCGTTGTACGAAGGCGACGATCCACTACTCGGTAGGGATGAATAGAGCGAGGCTCTATTCATCCCTACCGACGTAGAGCGTTCATCGTTTGGCGTCTTCCGCTCAACGCATGACGCCAAGCGCTGAACGCTGTTGGCGGAGGCGGACGGGAATCGAACCCGCCAGGGAGCTTGCACCCCCTCATCGGATTTGAAGTCCGTGACGTCCACCAGGCACGCAGTCGCCTCCGCCGACGATCGTAGCCCACCGCAGGGATATTCCGTACGGGAATCGGGTCTCGTGCGTCTATCCTGCAACGAAGGCACGCTAGGCAAGGATTGACATGGCTGACGCAGAATTGATGGTGTGGATCGATCAGGATTTGTGCACGGGTGATGGGATCTGCTCTGAGATCGCTCCGGACGTGTTCCAAGAACGCAACGATGGGCTTTGGGTCGTCAAGGAGACCGCTTCGCACTGGGGAGCAGATCTCGTCTTCGACGGAGAGCAAGCACCAGACGGATCACGCGGCGTTGCGAGAGTCCCTTCCGCCGTCCTCGATGAAGTCGTCGAGGCTGCAGAGGAATGCCCGGGTGAGTGCATCATGATCGAACCATTCGACCAGGCCATCTTCGACAAGCGGACCTGACGCGAGACTCTCGTTCATCCCGACCGCTGGACGAATCGCAGCAATACCTATACGATCGCACCATGCTTCCGAAGTCCTTCGAGCGTGCGTACAGACGGCTGGTGAGCTCGTTCAAGCGGCATCAGGACACACCTCGATCCGCTGTCGACATCTCCGAACTGGGAGACGCCCGATGGGAACTCGAACTTGCCCGGAAGGCAATGGCGACGGAGCGGAAACGATTCCAGACAGTGCCGACCCTCCGGCCGCGACCGAATCGACGCACATCGATCCCAGACGAGCAGCTTGCGTTGCTACGAGTGAGGACGACCGGCCTCAGCCAGTGATGTAGCCCGCGAGTTGGTTGATGAGGAACTCCTGCTCTGAGATCACGGCTCGCACAACGTCGCCGATCGATATGAGGCCGACGAGTTCGTCGTCCTCAACAACCGGGAGATGACGGAACCGGTTATCGGTCATCGTCTGCATACAGCTCACAACGTCGTCTGACGGATGAACCGTGACCGGATCCGAGGTCATGATCTCTGATACCGGCGTCTCCCGCGACACGCGTGACATGAGGATGATCTTGCGCGCGTAGTCCCTCTCAGACACTATCCCGATGAACTTTCCCGCATGGGTCACCATCACGGCGCCGATGTTCTTGTCAGCCATGAGTTCGAGAGCATCGAACACCGAGGCGTCCGCATCGATCTTCCAAACCTCGCTGCCCTTGTCGTCAATAATGTTCTGGACCGTCTTCTTCATGAATCCTCCTTGCCGTGAATCTAGCAAACCAGATGTGAGGTGTCAGACGGGATTGTCAGCTATCAAATATCAGGTGCCAGGGTGTCAGATTTCGAAACGGAAGGAGCACACCGGCTAGCGTCTGGCGCATCCCCTGAGAGGAGTCATGTGACCTATCGAAACCTCACCTTCGACATGGAGGATTCAGTTGCTGTCCTCACGCTCAACACGCCGGACCGTTTGAACGCCTTGACCGGGGAGATGCAGCAGGAGCTCATCGACGCGGCAGAAGTTGTCTCAGCCTCAGATGCACGCTCAGTCGTGCTTCGGGGCGCAGGAAGATCCTTCTGCGCAGGGGTCGCAATCGACGAGTTTGCCCAGGTAGCCGCTTCCACCGATGACGCCGCGCAGTACGAGGCGTTCGCCCTGGGCAGGCATTTGGCGAACACTCTCGAAGCGATCCCTCAAGTAACCGTGGCCGCTCTTCACGGTCATGTTGTCGGGGGCGGTGTTGTACTCGCGTCGGTCTGCGACTTGCGAATCGCCGCCTCTGACACCATCTTCTCGATTCCCGAGATCAATCTCGGGCTCACACTCGGGTGGGGAGGTATCGAACGGTTCCTCCGCGATGTCAGCCCACCGCTGGCCAAGGAGTTCGTGATGACCGGACGACAATTCACTGCTCGGGAGGCACACGCGGCCGGGTTCATCAATAACGTGGTACCCCCCGAAGAGGTCGAGGAGGCTGCCATGGCCCTCGCCCGAACCATCGCTGCGAAACCACAGGCTGCCATTCGCGCGACGAAGCGACATTTCGCCGAGATCATCGATGGTGACATTTCGCGAGATGATGCGCTCACCGCCGCAGAGTCGCTGAAGGACCCCGAATCCAGGGCAGCAGCGGCACGTTACATGGCCGATCTCGCCCAGCGCTCATGAGGATCCTGACGGCCGACGAGACCCGGCGCTCGCTTCCGATGCACGACGCCATCAACGCGATGCGCGCAGCGTTCGGCCCCGATGTGTATATCCCCCTTCGCCAGTCCGTGGGGAATTCCCTTGTGATGCCCGGGAGGGTTGGAGAGAACGTCGGAGTGAAGGTTGTATCCACGGTCCCTGGCAAGCCTTCGGGGATGGTGGTCGTGTTCGATGGTGATGGAGTTCCCGTAGGAATCGTCGACGGTCCGGCTATCACCGCCATCAGGACAGGGGCGATAGCAGGCCTTGCCACAGACATCCTCGCGCCATTCGATGCCAGTCGCTTCGCCATGATCGGCGCAGGAGCCATGGCCAGGGACCAGATCGCTGCCGTCCTCGCCGTTCGCGATATCGACACGATCACGGTGTGGAGCCGCGAGCGGAGCAAGGCTTGCGCCCTGGCCAAGGAGGTCGGGGGAACCTGTGCCGACACACCCGACGAGGCCGTGAGCGGAGCAACCATCGTGACAACGGCGACACCATCAACAAGACCCCTCTTCGGCGACTCCGCTCTGGAACGGCGCGTCCATGTGAACGCCGTCGGAGCCTTCACTCCCGAAATGGTTGAGATACCCGCTGCATTCGTCAGAGACGCCTACGTGGTCGTGGATGACATCAAGGCTGCAGCCGCGGAGGCCGGCGATCTCATCCTGGCCAACCGAACTCCGGATGCGGCCATGCGCGATCTCTTGACCGAGCCGCGACCACGTCACCATGACCGCACCCTCTTCAAGTCAGTCGGTGTCGCGAGCCAGGACGTTGCTGCCGCCGTGGTGGCCCTGGCAAACGCCGAGAAGATGGAACTCGGGCTGGTCACCGACGCGTAGCCATGGAACGAGTCTCGGCGAAGCACGCCACGGTGCGTGGCAGTAAAACGGACGTCGTTCAGATCAGCGGGTATCCGGGTGCGTTGGCCGCTTCGACAATCCCGACGCGACATATGCAGCATCGATGAGCTCCATTGTCAGGACGCCCTCGCCAGCAGTTGTGGGGAATGGTCCTCCGAAGGCGACTGCGTCTCGGAACGCCAACAGTTGGCTTTCGTAGGTCGTACCGGGGAGGATGGGATACGAGACAGAGCCATCTGGTCCCTTGACTTCCAATGACGAGCCCGACTGTGGCGCAAGCGGATTGTCCACAATCATCGTCGCATCGGTTCCGATGACACTCATCGACGCTGTATGACCGGGGATCTCGCTGATCATCGATCCGGATATTGAGCCAGTGACACCTGACGGCCACAGCAGTTCGACGCTCATCGCTCCGTCGATCTCCGGTTCGGGGCACTGCGCTTGGGCCGACGTCACCTGGGGTTCTTCATCGAACAGCCAGCGAGCCCAGCTCGCCGGGTAGCACCCGATGTCCATCATCGACCCACCACCAAGTGAGAGGTCCCACCTGATATCGCTTCGTGGGGCCGCGTCCGAGTTCACGTCGAATCGTGCCTCCATGCGCCGGATGTCCCCGAGCATCCCTGAGTCGATGACCGATCTCATCTGATCGACCAGCGGGTGGTATCTCCAGTGGAACGCCTCCATCACAACACGGTCTGATGAAGCCGCCGCTTGTGCGATGAGCCTCGCATCTTCAGCATTGGCCGCAAAGGGCTTCTCGCACAGCACATGCTTCCCAGCTTCAATCGCGGCAACTGCCCACTCACGGTGAAGACTTGCGGGAGTAGCTATGTAGATCGCGTCGACCTCGTCCGACCGGATCATCGATTCATACGATCCGAAGGCCTCAGGTATCGACCACCGCTCGGCGTATTCACTCGCTCGCTCACTCGAACGAGCTGCAATGGCTGTCACCTCGATCCCCGGCACGGTCCTGGCCGGTTCCACCACTGCTTCTTCCGTAATACGCGCGGCCGCAAGCAATCCAATGCGAATCGTCATGTCCATCCCCAATCGTTGAAACCGCCCCCAGTATCGCATAGGCGTTGGGCGTGGTCCCACCTTCAGGCGTGTCGTCCTCCCTTCAGCCTCAATCCGCTGTTCGATGGAGTGCCTGCTCTGTCG
>CBETWC010000065.1:0-7896 GCA_965539925.1 uncultured bacterium | reverse complement strand
GTGTCGCCGGAGAGGGCATGCCCATCCGAATGAATCCTGACCCCTACGCACCCTTCACCAGTGGTAGTTGTGTATTCGGGATCGGGACACCGGACCAACTCGAATCCTTGGAGCACATCTTCGAGAGTAGCTGAGATATTCTCCGCTTCGGTTGTTGACATACGCGCGCACAGCTCGTAACTTTCATGTCCGTAGTTCGAAGGGCGGAATTACGACTGTGTAACCTTCTGGGTGAGGAGACGCCATGACCAAAAACAACACAGAGACGAACCTGGGCTTCCGATCGCCCCAGGTGTGCAAAGTAGTTGGTATCACGTATCGCCAACTCGACTACTGGGATCGCTCAGGCCTGCTTGGCCCGTCGATGCAGGTGGCCTCGGGATCCGGTACGCAACGCCTGTACACCTTCCAGGATGTCGTGACTCTACGCGTGATCAAACGCCTCAAGGATGCGGGCACAAGTCTGCACAAGATCCGATCTGCCTTCGAACAACTCGAGGAACAGGTTGGTGAGAACTGGCGCGAGAGCGACATCACACTCCTGAGCAATGGAACCACGATCTACGCCGCCACGAGCCCGGAGGAAGTCATCGACCTCCTCCAGCGAGGCCAGGGCGTCTTCGGTATCGCGGTTCGCCCCGTACACGACGAAGTTCGTGGGGAACTCCATAGACTCTTTCCTGATCGGGACATTGAATCGATCACCAGCAGCAAACACGCGGGAGCGTCAGGAACCTGACCACAGAGGACCTCTTCGGGCCGTCACAGGCAGACGAAACAGAGTTCGCTCACAACAGCGAACGAGAGTTCGCGCGACTCCTCGACTTCTACGCCATCGACTGGGAATACGAGCCCCACGCGTTCGCTCTCGAGTGGGATGCAGATGGGGAAGCCACGAGGTACTTCCGTCCTGACTTCTACCTGCCCGAGGATGATGTCTACATCGAGATAACCACGATGAGTCAGAAGCTCGTGACAAAGAAGAACCGCAAGGTCCGGCTTCTCAAGGAACACCATCCGCACATCAAGTGCAAGGTGTTCTACCAGCGCGACTACCTGAACCTCCTCGTGAAGTACGGACTCGAGGAGCCAGACGCCGATGTTGATGTCGCGGCACCGACCCGGATCCCTGGCCCACCGGAGATCGTCGACCTTGGCAAGGCGGTTGACGCGTCGTAGGCGGAGCAGAGTGCTGTTTCACTACTATCCGTCTTGCCATCCGATCGGAGGAACATTGCCATCTTCGCCGCTTCACGCTGTCCATGAATCCGCCGGTGCCCGGTTCACCGACTTCGGAGGTTGGACGATGCCCGTCCAATACGAAGGCGTGCTCGCCGAGCATGAAGCAGTCCGTGGCCATGTCGGCATCTTCGATGTATCCCATCTCGGTCGATTCGAGGTTGTGGGTGATGGTGCAACCGAACTGCTGCGAAACCAACTGTGCAATGACATTTCACGCGTTGAGCCGGGCCGTGCCCAATACACAATGGCGCTCAACGATCAGGGCGGAGTCGAGGACGACATCATTGTCTGGAGACTCGACACAGAGCGATTCTGGGTCATGCCCAATGGCACCAATTTCGACGGAATCATCGCCCGGTTCACTGCAGTTGCACCTCCGGGAGTAACGATCTCAGACGTACGGGCGAGTACCGCCCTTCTCGCAGTCCAGGGCCCAGAGGCACCACAGCTCATCGAATCGGTTCTCGGGACCAAGCCGGGCCGCTTCAGAATTGTCACATCCGAGTTCTCAGGTCATGAAGTCATCTCAGCGGGTACCGGATATACCGGTGAGCGTGGGGGAGAGCTATGCATCTCCGTTGAGGGAGCGAAGGACCTGTGGGACGCCCTGGTGGCTGCTGGCGCTACACCTGCCGGTCTCGGTGCAAGGGACACGTTGCGCCTCGAGATGGGCTTCCCCTTGTGGGGCCAGGACCTCGATCCGGAGACGACACCCCTTGAAGCTGGCCTCGCATGGGTTGTTGCCTGGGACCATGATTTCGTCGGGAAGAGCGCGCTGGAAGAACAGAGGGAGTCGCCCGCAAAGCAGCTGCTCGCCTTCTCGACCGAAGGACGTGCAATCCCGCGTCACGGTTACGAAGCAACCGCGGGAGCATCGACTGGGACCGTGACCTCGGGGAACTTCTCGCCGACGCTTCAACACGGTATTGGCCTTGCCTATCTCGCTCCGCCACCCCCCGATGATGCCGAAGTGACCGTCACGATCCGTGGCAAGACTGTGTCGACCACGCGTGAAACGCTGCCATTCCTGAAGAAGTGAGCCTGCAGGAGGCGCTGATCGGTGCGAGCGGCATTGCCTACTCGCGGCTCTGGCGCCGAAGCCTTATCGACCACCTCGAAGCGTTCGACCTGCCACTTCACGAGATTCCTCACGTGCGGGGCGTCCCCGTGGACATCGACATCCCGACGGGCTTCATCCGCGTGACAGAGTGGCCCAATGCTCTGGGTATTTCAGAGAGGTCCGATGCCGACACCGTCGTGCGTTGGGATCCGCGCCTTGCTGTCGCCCCTCCCGTGGGCAGGGTCGTCCGGCTCTCTGATGATCCAACGCCGGAAAACCTCGAATCACGAACCGCTCTCCTCCAACGTATGTGTTCTCGCTTGGAACAGTTGCCCGGCGTCGCCCGATCTGTGTCTCCCAAGGCACCTCTCACGATCCTGCTGACCCCGGGTGTGCCCACGTTTCGTCTTGAAGAACTCGATGCGCGTTTCCCCCACTCAACAAGCAGGGTGCGTCCTGCACTTGGTGAGTTCCCAGGCGGAATCCAGCTGACGGTGATCGATGATGTATGGACCCAACCGGAGCAATATGCTGGGGCAGTCGAACTGGCCTTGCGCGGAAAGGGAATCGAGTGATCTCGTTTGGTGTCGATATCGGTGGATCCGGTGTGAAAGGCGCGCCCGTCGACCTCGCGACAGGGAAGTTTGTCGGGGAGCGCCACAGGATCAAGACGCCGTCGCCAGCCACTCCTGAAGCGGTCATCGCCACGGTCGCCGAGGTACTCGATTTCCACGGTTGGACCGGCCCTGTCGGAGTGACCGTTCCCGGAGTCGTCATTGATGGTGTCGTCCGGTCTGCAGCGAACATCGATAAGGGCTGGCTCGGATTCGACGCCCGGACAGAGATGAGTCGCGCACTCGGCTTTCCAGTCTCCGTTCTGAACGATGCCGATGCTGCCGGCGTCGCCGAAGTCCGCTACGGGCTTCACGACACATCAGCGGGTGTCATCCTTCTCCTCACATTCGGCACAGGGATCGGATCGGCCGTCATCAACGACGGCGTGCTTGTACCGAATACCGAATTCGGTCATCTTGAGTTCAGGGGGATGCAGGCTGAGCAGTACGCCGCTGCGCGATTGGTCAAGCGTGAGAACATGAATATCGACTGGTGGGCGTCTCGTGTGAACGAACTGCTTCAGCACATCGACGTCATCATCTCCCCCAAGAAGATCATTTTCGGAGGAGGCATCTCCAAGCGATTCGAGGAGATCCGCCACCTGTTCGACACAAGGGCCGAGATCGTCCCAGCAAGACTCAGGAACAACGCCGGTATTGTCGGAGCCGCAATGTTCGCAGCAGGCGAGGAGCCAACATGAACGAGATCGAAGGCACATTTCATACATCTGACGGAACCGAGCACTTCACACGGGCATGGCTGAATGACAACCCCAAGTACGACGTGCTTCTCGTCCACGGCCTCGGCGAGCACTCAGGCCGGTGGGCCGAGCCGATGTCCCATCTTGTTGCCCGGGGCGCAAGTGTCTACACCTTCGACGTACGTGGTCATGGCAGAACACCTGGTCCCCGCATCGATATCGACAAGTTTGAGGATCTGCACAGCGACATCTCCGAGATCGCTGCTGATACCGTTGCAAAGTCGGGGAGGCCCTGGGTTCTGTACGGGCACAGCCTCGGCGGCCTGCAATCCGCCGGATACCTCATCGACAATCACACCCCACAACCGAACATTGCCGTGTTGTCTGCTCCTGCCCTGTCCGCCGACGTGCCTGGCTACCTGCGTGTCGCCGCCGCGGTCCTAGGTCGCATCGCTCCCGGCTTTCGCATTGACAACAGCATCGATGGTGATCAACTGTCCAAGGACCCAGCGGTTGGAGAGAAGTATTTCGCCGACGAACTCGTGGAGACAAAGGCAACGGCTCGCTTCGGCAAGGCCTTTTTCGATGAGCAGGCTCGGCTTTCTGGCTTGCATGGCTCGATCACCACTCCAACGCTCGTGATCCACGGCGCCGACGACCCTCTCGTCCCGCCGTCGGCCAGCGCAGGCCTCGCCAAGTCCGAGAGTGTGGAGCGAAGGCTCTATCCAACACTCCGCCACGAACTCCACAACGAACCAGAAGGCCCAGAGGTCATGGCCGACGTCGCCGACTGGATCGATAGAAAGCTGTTCTAGCAGGCGTCAGGCAAGAGCATCGTCCTCCCTTCAGGGAGGACACGCGAGCGCAGCGAGCGAGGAGGGGGTGCGAGGCTGCGAGCCCGGTACGGCACGACCATGCCAACATTCACACAACGTTCCCCATCAAGAACCGTTACGAGGTCGTGGCCCGCAACGCTCGCGGGCTCGCACCCCCTCCGGAACAATGACTTCTGTTCCTGACGCCTGTTTGCGCTGTCAGCTTTTCATCTTCTCAATCAGTGCGCGGCGGGTGGGCCAGTCGCCGAAGCCGGCTTTGATGGCTTTGATGGTGATGTCCGTGAGCTCCTGGGTCGTCAGGTCGAAGGTCCCGGCGGCGAGCGAATACTCGTCGTTCATCGAGATGTCTGACATCAACCGGTTGTCGGTGTTGATGGAGACATTGAAGCCAGCCCGGTAGAGGGCACCGAAGGGATGGTCCGCAGCCTCCGCCCACGATCCCGTGTGGAGATTGGATGTGATCGCCACTTCCAGCGGGATCCGGTGATCCCTGACACGGCGGGCAAATGCACCGAGATCCGAGAGCTCTCCATCGGCGAACCGAGCGTCATCGACCACATGCACGCCGTGGCCCAAGCGTTGCGAACCGCACAATGCCAATGCTCGCCACATCGAGTTGGGTCCGTCGCTCTCGCCCGCGTGCAGGGTCACGCCCAGCCCCGCTTCGGTCGCAATCTTGCATGCCTCGAGATGCCCGTCAGGTGGGAATCCCTTCTCTGGACCCGCCAGATCAAACGCCACGATGCCGCGACCCACGTACCGGCTTGCTGCCGTTGCCACCTCAGCAGAATCGGATTCATGGCGGAGGGCGGCAGCAATCCCGTAGATGACAATGCCGGTATCGCGCGTTGCACGCTCGAAGCCATCAATCATGGCTTCGAGAACCGCCTCACGGGAGAGACCTCGGCGCATCGAAAGTGAAGGCCCATAGCGCACCTCGGCATAGACAACGCCCTGATCTGCGAGGTCCACACCAGCCTCATATGCAATCCGGGAGATCGCCGACTCGGTCTGCATCACCGAAACCGTCTGTTCGAACGCCTCCAAGTAGGACTCGAGCGACCCGGAATCACCTTGGTAGAACCAAGCGGCCAGACCGTTCTCGTCGTCTGCGGGAAGACCCTCATATCCCTGCTCGTCAGCGAGTTCAAGGATCGTGGACGTCCTGAGCCCACCATCGAGATGGTCGTGGAGAACAGCCTTCGGTAGTCGCGAGATCACGCTTGGGTCCATGTCAGCGATCTACCGCAACCTCGGATTCGTGGCGTACGTGCCGGTGATCGACGCCGACGCAATCACGTGACCCTCCATCGCTGACATCAATTCGTCCTTGGAGAAGCCGGGGGCCAGATCGAGCTCTGCCACATCAAGGGCATGAACCGAGAACACGTACCGGTGGGGGATCGAGTCATTCCATGGAGGTGCACAACCGTCGTACCCGTTCCACGATCCACCGAGGTCGTCATCGCCGTCGAACCACATCGTGTAGTCGTTCTGACCATGCACTCCCACGCGGGCGCTGTCTGCAGCCTTACCGCGGGCTGTGACGCCAATCGAGTGTGCACCCTCCTCGATCGCAGAATGACCACTGGGGATGTCGGCCAGGAGCCAGTGTGTGAACTTTGCGCGTTCGAGATCGGAGGGAACCTCGCGATCTTCCTGGTTCACGTCATCACCGACACTCGGTGCGTCGAGATCGATGCATGTGACCACGTACGACTCGGTGTTGTCCGGCGCTCCCGTCCAAGCAAGGTGCGGGTTCTTGTTCCCTGCGAATGTCACGTGGCCTTCGTCGGCCGGTTCAGCCAGTGCGTAGGCCGCTCCGATCGATTCTCCGTCGGTGATCGAGGTACTTGTCAGCTCCATGCTGCACTCCTTTCGCCGTACTGCGACAATAGCGGTGTGAGTACATCGTTCATCATCCTCGGATCGGGACAGGACGGCGGGTCGCCCCAGGTGGGGATGGCTTCATCCGCGTCTCCACACCGCTCCGCGTCATCTCTGGCGGTGATCGGCCCCGAGGGCGCAGTCGTCCTGCTCGACGCATCGCCGGACATCCGACTGCAGTCACAAGCGCTTCTCGGATCCGACGTCTACCCAACCGACCGCGACACGTTTCTCGACGGAGTATTCGTCACACATGCCCACATGGGCCACTACGCAGGACTGCTGCACTTCGGCAACGAGGCCGCGTCAGCGGACCACCTCCCACTCTTCGGAACCGAACGATTCCTTTCGTACATCGAGGACAACGAGCCTTGGGCAGCGTTGACACGTTCTGGTCATCTGGACCCGATCCCGATCGATGGCATGAGCGCGGCTATCGACAGTGGTCTCAGCATCGCCGCCATTGCGGTTCCGCACAGGGACGAATACTCGGACACAGTTGCCTTGAGCGTGTCCGTGGACGGTCAACCGTGGATGCTGTACCTCCCCGACATCGACGATTGGTCATCATGGGATGATGCCGAGGAGGAGATCGCGAGCCACGAGATCGCTCTCCTCGATGCAACGTTCTCATCTGTGGATGAGCTACCGGGGAGAGACGTTGCGCAGATCCGGCATCCGCTTGTCCCTGATACTCTGGAACGATTCAGCCATCTCACCGCCGATACACAGATCGTGCTGACCCACATCAATCATTCGAATCCTCTCGGGAATCCGGCTGCCGGCATCACGCAACAGACCACTGCTGCGGGCTTCACGGTTGCATACGATGGCTTCGTTTCGACGACAGGAGACTGATGTGTCCGAAGAGACCCTTGCCGGCCAGTTCCTCGTGGCCACTCCCGTCATCTCTCTGCCACCGTTCGCCAGAACAGTCGTCCTGATGCTTGAGCACGACGATTCCGGTGCAATCGGACTCGTGCTGAACACAGTCACAGACCTGCGCGTGAAGGACCACATCCCAGGTCTCGAGGATCGCCTCACGGAGCCGCACAACGTGTTCCTTGGTGGGCCTGTGAGCTCGGACACCGCCGTGTCACTCGGCCGGGGCCAAGGAATCGAGTTCCTCAGGCCGCCTCCGCTCCCTGGCATCGGCCTGGTTGATGTTGAGGAGACACTCGAGGGCCTCGATGCTTTGAGGATATTCGCCGGTTACTCGGGCTGGGATCCGGACCAGCTCGAGGCAGAGATCGAGGAGAGAGCCTGGTGGATTCTCTTTCCGAACCTCGATGAAATCTTCACCTCACACACCGAAGGCATGTGGGAGCGAACCGTTGAGCGGGGACCCGGTTCGCTGCCTCTGTACTCGACATACCCCTTCGACCCCTCTGCGAATTAGGGTCCGAGTCGGGGCAACAACAGGCAGTAGTACGTCTTACGTATGACGTAGTACGACCCCGGATCAGAGAGTCCAGTTGCGAACGCATGCGACAGATTGTCCTCCCTTCACGGAGGACGACAGACGAGACCTCTGAGTCGTACTACGTCATTCCTAC
>CBETWC010000064.1:0-7914 GCA_965539925.1 uncultured bacterium | reverse complement strand
TTTCGGGATGCGAACACCAGAGGAACTGGAGAACAACATACCGAGGCCTCCGGTCGTGCATCGCAAGCCGGGCCTGACGTCGCGTCGTGCCGCTGCCGCCACCGGTGTCGCTGTCCTCATCCTTGGGGTCGTGCAGATTGGTCAGCATGAGTCCGAGGTTCTTGCAAACGGATCAGAGATCCCCGCGGTTGTGGCCGTCGATGAGGCAGATGTCCCACGTGTTGACTCATTGAGTCTTGTGGGATGGGTTGTCGCAGACGCCAATCGTGTTGCCGAGGAGAAGGCACCGAACAGTCACGTGATCGACGTGCGGACGCCGCAGGAGCGCGAGTCCGTCCCCATTCGGAACTCGCTTGTCGCCGTCCCCTGTGACGGGAGCAGTGACCACCTCGGGGCGATAATCGCAATGGTCGACGATCTGGTCGCTGACGGCGACGCGAACACGCCGATTGTCATCGTCGACGGAGCCTCCACCGCTGGCAGTGGGCTGGTCGCCGAACTGCGTCTCAACGGAATCAATGCGATGCTGCTCGACGGGGGCTCACAGGCCTGGGAGTCCGAGGTTCTTGCCCCGGATGCCGTCTGGCCGGCGTGGGCCGTGGATCCTTCGGCAGGTGTGCCAACCATTGCCGACTACCACGATGATGTCCGGTCATGGATGTTTGGAGAGACCGACGATGTCCCTGCGTACGTGGCCATCCCTGGCACGCTGCAACTGCCAAGTGAGGCAGCAACCGTTGTCGCAACCGGTGGCGGAGGCGGCGGCTGCGGCTAGGTTTGATCGAGTTCGAGGCGCTCGACGGACTGACCTGTGAGTTCGGCAATGATCTCGAAGTCCTTGTCGAGGTGCAGCACGGTGAGTTGCGCGAGTTCCGCCGTTGCAGCGATCAACAGGTCTGGGATCGATGGCGCCCGGTGCTTGCCGCGTGCTGCTAGCGCATGCTGAATCGTCACAGCACGATCCTCGATGAACGGTGTCAGGTACTCGACCGGCATTGATGCCAACGGTGGTTCCTCGAAGCTCCGCTGCAGATCCTCGGCCGAGCGCGCCGAGAAACCGACCTCCAAGCGTGTCACTGTCGAGATCCGCACGACTCCTCGTTCGATTCGCGTTGCCCACTGATTGGCGTCAGGACTCAGAGCGAGACGCACCAGCGCCGACTTGTCGATGAGCCAGGCATCTGTCACGACCAGGCTCGGCCCATGACCTCGGGATCAGCAAGGTCGCCGAATCGCTCCGCCAGAATCTCGAGCGATTCCACATCCACCTCGCCGATGTCAGTATTGCGCTCACGTGTCAGCGCTCGCCTCAGGTACTCCGTACGCGACAAGCCGCTCCGGTGGGCTTTCGTGTCGATCGCAGCCAACACATCATCGGGAACGTTTCGAATCAGGATGTCGGTCACTGTCGCACCTCCATGATATCAGATGATATCATGGAGGTGCGACAGGTGCAAGCCCCCTAAGTCAGCGCCATCGACAGTTCTGGACCTGGCTCCTGACGCCTGATGCCTGATACCTCTCCCTACTTCTTCGCCTGCTCGTAGTAGGGGTTGTCGCCTGAGTTGTGGTCGGTGACGTCGATCACCTGGAGAATGTCGGGGACCATCGAGACGATCGTTGCCTCTATGCCCTGTGACAGCGTCACCCCGGCGAGTCCACACCCCTGGCAGGCACCGCCGAGTCGGACATAGGCGGTGCTTCCCTCGACCGCGACGAGTTCGGCCGTTCCTCCGTGGGCAGCTATGGAGGGATTCACCTGGGCCCGGATCACATGTTCGACCTGGTCTGCAACCGGCCCTGAGAGGTCCGGTGGGGGTCCATCTCCGAGAATCGAAGGCGAGGGTGAGTTCGGGTTGATGATCGAAAGCCCCGGCTTGAGGAGGTTCTTGGACATCTCAAGCGTTGCACCGGTAAGGTTCTCGACGCTTCCCGCCGGTATCGCAACGGGGAGTGCGCCGTGGTGCTCGACGAGGTCATCAGTGTCGAGATGCGCGATGCTCGTCATGTGCATCGCGTAGGAGAAGTCGGTTCCCTGCGCACCTGAGATCGACAGCACCAGGGCGAGGCCGTCGGCGTCTTGCTCGGTGGAGCGGATCTGAAGGAGCTTGTGAAGTGCCCCGTCAGTGATCGTAAGGATGCGAGAATCGTCTGTCATGAGTGCAAACCTGCCGCAGCGTTGGGCTGCTGATGATACGGACCTCGAGCCGAGAAGAACGCGGCGGCCGCTTGTGGTCCTCGTGGCACCGGCAGGGAGCTACCGAACCGTCGACTTCGTCGACGCTGCGCGAACGCTGAGGGTCGATCTGGTCGTAGCTTCCGACGGGGACGTTCCGATGAGCGATCTCGGGAGAACCCGGTCGTTGGCCATCGACTTCGAGCGTGTGGAGTGGTCAGCGGCGCGCATAGCGAAGATCAGCCCTGCCCCGCATGCGATTATCGCCGTCGACGACCGTGGCGTCCTCATCGCTGTGATGGCATCCAGCCTTGTCGGTGTCCCTGCCAATCCGGTTGCTGCCGTTGCTGCGACAAGGGACAAGGCACACATGCGTGCCTTGCTCGAGAATGCGGATGTCCGCCAGCCGGAGTTCGGCCTCGCGTCACCCGGTCAGGTGCCCACTGTTGCCGGCCGAATCGGATACCCGTGTGTGGTGAAGCCGAGAGGCCTCTCCGCGAGTCTTGGCGTCATCCGGGTCGATGATCAGGATGATGCTGAAGCAGCGGAGCCACGGATCCGTGAGATCGTTCGCTGCGCTGGTGGTGAACCGGACGAACCCCTCCTCGTCGAGTCGTTCGTTGTCGGGCCAGAGGTTGCGGTCGAAGGCATGCTCATCGACGGCGATCTGCACGTGCTCGCAATCCTCGACAAACCCGATCCACTCGATGGCCCCTTCTTCGAGGAGACGATGTTCGTGACGCCTTCGCGCCACGACGAGGGGATACAGGCCGAGGTCGGTGATTTGGCGCAGACAGCAGCGGCTGCCCTGGGACTCGTGTCGGGCCCTGTACATGCCGAGATGCGGATCGGGGCTGACGGTGTGATGCTCATCGAGGTCGCGGCACGCTCCATCGGCGGGTTGTGCGGGAGGTCCCTCAGCTTCGGACTCCTCGGTGAGTCACTCGAACTGTTGATCCTCAGAAGTGCCCTTGGCATGCCCGGCTCCGGTCTTGGGCGGGCAGTGGCCGCGACCGGTGTGCTCATGCTGCCCATTCCCGAGGAGGGAACACTCGAGTCGATCGAAGGGATCACCGAAGCTCTCGAGGTCCCCGGTATCACGGACTTCAGCCAGACGATCCCCAATGGCAAGTCCGTCGTTCCGCTCCCCGAAGGTGACCGCTACCTCGGGTTCATTTTCGCCGAGGGCTTGACACCTTCAGCGGTCGAGCAGTCACTGCGTGAGGCACAGTCGCGGATCTTGGTCAAGGTCGACCGGGGTACTCCGAGGACCTGAGACAGCCGCCTACGGTTCGATGTGGGCTCGAGCTGCAGTGAGCATTTCGGTAGCGGAACCGATGACTTCGCGAGCATCAGAAGGTGTCGCTCCAGCATCGCTCTGACTTGGATATTCGAGCCGATGACGTCTCCGACGCATACGATCCAGAACCGAGAACGCATCTCCACCGAGCTCGTGCATCGCTTCAATCACCGCCACATGTCCACCTTTCGCGGTTGATCGAAGACCTTCGGATGAGAGGATTGCTGACGCCGACTTCCTTCCAGCGTCGTAGGCCAGTTGGTAGCTGCCTGTTGGGTCCTGATCAGCAATCGCGGTAGCGCTAGCGATGTGCCTCTCAGCATCCTCAAGAAGTCGCTGAGCATGTGGGGGTGATGGCGTAACTCGGTCCAAGCGCCTCTGTGTGACCATCGCTTCGATGATCACGCGGTTCCCGTTTCCAGTTCGATAAGGGGTCGTGACCGGATTGTCGTGACGAATGGGTCATCGGCAGTTTCCCACTCGGCGACAGATCGGAACGTGACATCGATCTCACGGTGAACGCGTTGTTCGACTGTCGTCAGGGCCGAATACACCACCAGCCGATCGGGTTCGCCGACGATGAGCAGGTCGATGTCGTTTGGTGGCGAGTTCGTCCGTCCGGTCGCGGACTGTGCCCATGAACCGAAGATGAACGCTTTTTGGATTCCGTCGATCGGCCGTAGAGCTTCGGTGATGAGCGGTTGGGGTCCGAAGCCGACCTCGATCAGCTCCCGAAGTGGGCGTGTGTATGGGCTATCGTCGTCTATCCAGATCAGTCTCGTGCGTCCGATTCGATCACTGCGGACAATTCCAGCCGTCTCGAGACGCTCGACCTCTCTCTGGACCGTGGAGACGCTAACGCCGATTCTGTTGGCCAGGGCGCTGATCGAAGACCCGTCCATGGATCCAACCATGAGAAGGGTCAGGATCTCGGCCTGTGTCTCCGTTCGAAGAATTGGCAGCAGTGGTGGAGCAGGACTTTGCATATCACGCAATATATCTTGCGTGATATGCAAAGTCAAGCTCGCTGATGGTGGTGCTCTTTGGAGGTTGCTTCACTGGGGTGTCGTAGGTTGGGGTTGTTGTCCGTGACGGCGGCTGAGTTGTTCGATGAAGCAGGTTTGGCTGTGCAGGCGGCACTTGATGCGGGGGCCGGGTATGCAGATGCCCGAGTCGTCATCGCCAAGACCGAGACGATCAATGTGCAGTACCAGAACCTCGATCAACCTGCCGCGAAGCTGGAGGAGGACGACTCCTGGAATCGGGAGCGCCAGGCGAGTCCGAGGCCGGCGATGAACAGGACAGCGAAGGATCCGATCCATAGCCACGTTCCCGATTGAGTCCAGTCCACTTTGTCGATCTGGGCGTCGATCACAAAGAGGCCTACGATCGGCACGATCCCTCCGGCGGTCATGGTCAGTCCGAGTGTCAACACCTCGACGTCTGCGGCTGCTCGCCACAGCAGCAGCGAACCGAGGGCTGGCGTCAAATACGCCACGGAGTACATGCGGCCGTGGAAGTCGTCGACAGGCCACGGCCAGAAGGCGCCGAAGGTCTCGGGTGCGACGAGCAGCCCGAGACCATATACACCGAGCGCGATGGTCGGCGCCAGCAGAATCACCTTCCACGGTTCATCAATGGGCACCGGGGAGTAGGGCTCCAGCCTGCGATAGAGCCACATGTGGAAGAGAGCATTGGCAGGGATCACGATGTAGAGGAGGAACCACAGCCATGTGCTGTACTTCCCCGCTTCGAATCGGCTGAAGTTCACGACAGAGACGATGAGTACGATGGTTGTGAACAGCGCGATCATGGGTAGGACGATCCGAGCTGGTGCCCACCGACGGACGCGGACCGTGAAGATGGTTGCGATCAGCGCTGCCGAATAGATCGACCCGAGCAACAGGGCATTGAAGCGAGTGAGCTCCCATGGCCACTCCGGAGCAACCACCGAAGGGAACAGAAGCAGTCCAACTCCTGCAACGAGGAGAACGAAGGACTCGATCCCTGTCACCCAGGTCAGGAGCTTCGTGATTTCGGGATTCGCGTTGTAGGTCGTGTCGCGCTGTGGCACAGATGAGTCCTTCCCTTGACCTCTCCGTTGGCACGGTGATACACCCGACGATCGTGACAAACCGGGTCGGCGAGTCGACGCCGTGCTGGCACAACGTAGCATTCCTGCGCTGCCGATTCATCTGACCGTGGCGGGGCGACGTACCGCCGCACTTGTCCGACGGCGACGAGTCGGTAGGGTGCTCACGTGGCGACATACGAAACAACCATGATCGTGCCCAGATCCGTGGAGGATACGTTTGCTTTCGTGAGCGACTTTCGGAACGCGGCGTTGTGGGACCCGCGGACGTACTCGGTTGTCAAGACGACCGAAGGGCCCATCGGCGTGGGTACGCGGTTCATGTTGACAGGGGGGATGCTGCCGGGCAGCGTCCTCAGGCGCTTGCATCTCTCCGAGGGGTTGATTGGCATGGCACTCCCGTACGACGTCGTCGAGTTCGACCCTCCCCACGAGTTTGCTCTCGAAGGAGAGTCCCGAATGGTCCGCTACCGGGATCACCTCGGGTTTTCGGACCACAACGGGTCCACGCAGTTGGTCTACTTCGCCGAACTCGAATTGAAAGGCGCCCCTGCGTTCATGGACGGCATGTTGCAAAAGACGTTCACCCGTATCGGTGACGGCGCGACGGCAGATATCGCCTCTACGGTCGTTGGCGGGACCTGACCCGCTACCGGGTTGCCGCGGCTGAGCGTGGTGGGAGTGTGACGCCGAAGCCGTGAACGGCGAGGTGCATGATCACATACCGGGGTGTGACCAGGTCAGCTACGCGCTTGTGGCATAGCGCATCGAGGACTGCGAGCTCTTCCTCGAGAATGTCCTGTCCCTGGGATCGAGCTGCGCTCAGCAGCCGAGCGTTCTTCCACACCTTGTCTCGCCCCTCCTTGAGGAACCTCCTGGTCCCCCAACGATTGAACGGCTGCATGAGAGCGTCGACGAAGTTCCGGTCCCCGGGTTCCTCCACCAGTGCCATCCGCTTGTCCTCCTCAGGCACCCGATTGACGAGTATCGAGTCCACGTGGTGGTGGTCACTTGCTCTGAGCGCCATCACGTCATCATCGTGAAACTCCTCATCGGTGATCACTGCGAGGAACGCTTGTGGCAGGTCGTAGTTGATGTGAGCATTGATGCCCAGCAACGCGTGGCGGACAGGTGGGATGTCCGGATCTCTTGATGCGTCAAAGGCCACTTGCCACGGTCCCGGGGCAGTGTCGCCGCGGTCCCACGCGTTGAAGGCATCCAGGTAGAGCTGAGCGAACGCAAGGCCCCACCGCTCAGCCCACGAAGAGTCCGAGAATTGGTCGGCAGCGGCCGCCTCCATCACCGCCTTGGTCGAGCGTATGTAGGCGCCATGGAAATGCTGTCGCTCATCATTGTCGGCGATGAGTCGCTCTTCTATCTGTTCCATTTGAGCAATGACTGTGTCGTGTTGGGGCATCGGGGGAGTAAAGCAGATAGGCCGCGCGGCTGCCGAGTTCGACGTTCGCCGGGCGTGGCGGAGCGTTCTTGCGGCATCTACTTTGTGATTCGTACGTAGGCTGGGGGTGTTGTCCCAGACGGAGGCTCAATTGTTTGATGAAGCAGGTTTGGCCGTGCAGGCGGCACTTGATGCGGGGGCCGGGTACGCAGATGCCCGAGTCGTCATCGCCAAGACCGAGACGATCAATGTGCGGAACCAGAACCTTGATCAATTGGACAGGTCCGAGGCTGTCGGCGTTGGGGTCAGGGCGCACATCGGATCCTCGTGGGGATTCGCCGCCACAGCCGACCTGACGAAGGAGAGCATCAGGGCGGCGGGGGAGCGAGCCTCTGCCATTGCCCGTGCGTCTGCACTCGTGCCTGGTCCTCCGATGGAATTCGCTGACGTCCCGGTTGCAGAGGATTTCTGGGAGACCCCGTACGAGGAGGACCCATTCTCTGTGTCGACGTCCGAGAAGGTGGACATGCTCGTCAATGTCACCAAGACCATGCAGGGCGTCGAGGGCGTCGCCATCGCGACGGGCACTCTCATGTTCTATGACACGAACAAGTGGTTCGTGTCATCACAAGGTCACCGCATCCACCAGCACATCGTCGAGTCGGGCGGTGGCTACGACGCCACAGCAATCGGTGAATCAGAGACCCAGCGGCGCTCGTATCCCCAATCGTTCGGTCAGTACGAGACAGGCGGGTACGAGACCGTGCGCAGATGGGACTACGAGGGGTATGCCCAACAGATCGGGGAGCAGGCGGTTGCGCTGCTCACGGCAGATGAGATGGAGGAGCGAGAGACGAGCCTCATCCTCGAAGGGTCACAGCTTGCGCTCCAGATTCACGAATCTGTCGGTCATGCCATAGAACTCGATCGCATCCTGGGTTGGGAAGCGG
>CBETWC010000063.1:0-7919 GCA_965539925.1 uncultured bacterium | reverse complement strand
CTGTCAGCCATCAGCCATCAGCTTTCAGCCAGCACCCGGACGACGAAGCCATCCCTCCGTCAGTCGTCAATCGTCAGTCGTCTGTCGTATGCCATCATCGATCACGTCAGCGATGATGTCGTCGGCCTCGGGTTCGAGGAATACGACGGAGGCGCCGTTTCCTGCACGGCCGAGATGGCCGGGCAGTACTTCGTTGGTGATCTTGCCAACATCCATGTAGAACGCAGCGGCACCAAGCTGGATGAGGTCGGTTGGGCTCAGGTTGGTCACCGTGTATTTGACGAGCTCTCCCAGGAGCACAGGGACGTCATCGACAGAACCCTGCTGCAGCATGGTGAGCACCGCGAGCATGATGACTCCTTGGTGTCGGGATCGGGCGAAGTCTCCGCCGGGTACCTGCTTGCGTGTGCGTGCGTAGTCGAGTGTGCGGGTTGGCGTGAGGGTCTGGGCACCCGCAGAGAACCCTGGCCACCACTTCTGGGTGGGTATCGGGATCGGGAGTTCCAAGAAGAGTCTTCCTACGGATGCCGCGACCAACTTCTCGAATCCGGAGAACGCCGTGAGGATGTAGCCATCGAGTGGAATCTCCCACTCGACCGTGTACTGATCGTATAGGGCGTCCGGGCCGCGGCCGGAAGCGGTGAGCGCGTTGATCCGCATCTCGCCGTAGGGCGTGTCGATCCACCAGTCGCGCGGATACCCGAGGATCGTGCCTGATCCCGAAGCGGGGACGGCTGTCACGATATGGATTGAATCCATCCGGTGGGTTGCGGCATCGAAACCCGGCCGGGCGTCGGAGCCAAGAACAAGGACTCTCCTGGGGTTCTCCCCGAACCAGGGATCTGCTCCAAGAGACTTGAGGTGTGCCCCTGCAACGGCCCACCCATCTCCTTCGTCTGCTGCCAACACGATGTCACCGTTGTCGAACGTGACAATCGCAACCGAGCCGCCCGTCGAGAGTTCCTGCGTGATTGCTGTGCCGGCATACTCGTCCGCCAGATCTCCGGAAGTGCCTTGATGGTGGTCGATCAAGCCCGGCTCCACGTCGGGTGCCTCGTTACGAGGATCCTGGAGGGCAGAGAGGAACGCTCCGATCGGCGCAGAGAGCTCGGGAGGGACCTCACCCATGATCTGAACGGTCTCAAGCGGTGGTTCTGTCGTCGTTGTGACCGGAATCGTCGTCGTGGTCGTTGGAGGTTGCGTGGTCGTCACCTGTGTGGACGTGGTCGTGGCAACGTCGCCTGAGGTTGCAGGTGAACACGCTGTGACGACGAGCGCAAGAGCGATCACCGCTTGGAGGGTTCGATTCTTGGGACGCATCGGCCGAAAGCGTACCGGCAACAGCCTTCGATCCGTTGTTGATGCGCTGCTGCATCCGGCAGCCGGAGTAGCCTCGCCAGCATGTTGATCGTGATCGCAGGCTGCGGACGGGTGGGTTCTGACCTCGCCATGTCCCTTTCCGAGGCAGGGCATGATGTGTCCGTCGTCGCCGCAGACGAACAGCGCCTTGCACGGCTCGGCACCTCCTTCAATGGTCGCACCGAGGTAGGCCTCGCATATGACGTGAGAACGCTTCGACGTGCGGACATCGAATTCGCCGACGCGTTCATTGCAGTGACACCGAACGACAACGCGAATCTCATGGCTGTACAGCTCGCGAAGCAGGTGTTCGGTGTGCCCAGGACGATTGCCAGGCTCGATGACCCTGCGCGAGCCGATGCCTACCGAGCGCTCGACGTGGACTACGTCGCCGGCGCTCATCTGATCTCCCGAGTCATTCAGGAGCAGATCGTGGAGGACGAATTCTCCTATCACGTCACCTTCTCATCGGGGGACGTCGAGATCGTCGAAATGGGTATCGGGCCACAAGGTGATGGGGTGACTGTCTCCGAGTTCGAGATCGCTGGAAGGCTCCGCGTTGCTGCTGTGCGAAGAGAGGGACGAACACTGATTCCCGAAGATGACTTCAGGCTCAGCGAGGGAGACCTCGTGGTCGCAGCCGCCAAGCACGGAGCCTCAGGCAAGGTTGGGAAGTATCTCGTGGCGGATGATGAGGAGACATCGTGAGAGCACTCGTCATCGGCGGAGGCAAGGTTGGGTCGTACCTGGCCAGGAAGCTCGCCAGAGATGGACACATTGTGTCTGTGATCGAGGCCGATCGCGATCTCGCCATGAAGGTGGTCGGTGAGACCGGCGTGATCGTCTTCGAGGGTGACGGGACGGACGTTGATCTCCTCAAGCGCGCCGATGTCCATCGGTCAGATTGGGTGTTCGCGGTCACGGGCAAAGATGAAGTCAATCTCGTCGCTGCCCAGCTCTCCTCGACGCTCGGCGCGCAGAACGTTCTTGCACGATTGAACAACCCGGCGAATGCTCCGACGTTCGAAGCATTGGGCATACGGACCGTTGCTGTGACCGACCTCATGGTCGATGTCATCGAGCGTGACCTGAAGGTCCTTTCGCTTGAGTCGAACACGCTTCTCGCGCACGGCAAGCTCTCTGTTTCCGAGTTCGTGGTTGGATCGACGTTCGAGCCGACGGCCGTCCAGGACATCGAGTTCCCGAAGGCGTCCCTGCTCGTGGCAATAGAGCGCGGCGCAGACATCACCGTCCCTGACGGGAAGGCGATCGTCCATCCGAACGATCGAGTTGTTGTCGCGAGCCGTGTGGCATCGGTCGCGGAGATCCAGGAGCTCTTTCATGCTGGTGATGTGACATGACCGGCAACGGGAGGCGGTCGCTGCCGTCGTGGATGCCCAACCCCATCGACAGTGTCGGCATGTTCGCCGTTGAGGCGCTCACGGTCGTCGTATTGGCGATCATCGCAACCGGAATCGCTGCACTCGCCCTCTGGCTGTACTAGTGCTCTGGCCATGTTGATCCGCCCCGCCGCCGATGACTTCAGGACGATTGGTTCGGCGCTCGGTCGTACGTTCCTTGTCGTAGCAGGGGCTTCTCTTCTGCCCATGCTCTGGGCACTATTCGGCGCCGAATGGAGTCCACTCGGTTCGTTCGTGCTTATGGCAGGTGTATTCACCGTCTTGGGGAGCGTGCTTGTCCGCGTGTCGCTTCATCCCGCGCGTTCGATCTCAGCGGATCAACAGCATCTTGACTGGAGCCACGGCATGGTGGTCGTGGCCGTCACGTGGATCGTCGTCCCGATGGTCGGAGCAATTCCGTTCTGGCTGTCCGGGCACTACGGCGGCCCGCTGGACGCGTACTTCGATGCAATGTCCGGCCTGTCGACAACCGGACTGGCTCTCGTCCAGGATCTGGACCATCTGGCGCCATCTCTCAACTTCTGGCGCCACCTTCTCCACTTCCTGGGTGGCCAGGGAATCATCATCGCGGCACTCGTGCTGTTCGCTGGGCGAGGTATCACGACGCTGTTCACAGGCGAGGGCAGGGACGACCGCATGCTGCCGTCGGTCCAGTCGACCGCCAAGGCGATCTGGGCCGTGTCGATCATGCATCTCTCGATCGGAGTTGTGGCTCTCGCTGCTGTCGCATACGGAGTGCTCGGCTTCAGCCCTGTTCGCTCGGTGTTCCACGGATTGATGATCTTCTTCGCCGCGTTTGATACCGGCGGCTTTGCCCCGCAGTCAACGAGCATCGGCTACTACCACTCCGCCTCGTTCGAGGCTGTGACCTCGGTGCTCATGGTTGCCGGTGCGCTCTCGTTCGGTCTGCACTTCCGGCTCTGGAGCCGTGCTGCCCGCCGAGCCTCGGAGCGGATCCCGGTTCTGGCTGGGGGAAGGGATGATCGGGGAGGACGGTCGATCCTTGCCTCCCTCGAGACGCGGTCCATCCTGACAACGTTCGGGATAACGATGATCTTCACTCTGTTCGGTCTCGCCGCGATGGGTGCCTACACGTCGCTCGGCGGATTGTCGCGTCAGGGCTTCTTCCAGATCCTGTCGGCCCACACTGGTACCGGCTTCACAACCGTCCCTTCGTCCGAGCTCGTGATGTGGGGTGGATTGGCATTCGGCGGCATGGCGATTGCGATGGCACTCGGGGGCATGGCCTCTTCCACAGCAGGTGGGGTCAAGGCACTTCGGGTCGGTCTTGTCTTCCGCGCCATAAAGGATGAGGTGAAGGGAGACCTCCTGCCAGAGGGAGCTCTCGTCGATGACAGCTACTACCAATTCGGTAGACACCGGCTGACCTCGGAAGTCGCGCGATCAGCGATGATCGTGTCGCTGCTCTTCGTGGCCCTCTTCCTCATCGGAGCGGGCGTAGGCATCCTGTATGAAATCCCCCTTGCTCAGGCTCTGTTCGAGTCTGTAAGCGCGGGTGCCAGCGTCGGCCTGTCGTCCGGCGTCACATCACCAACAATGCCAGCTCTGCTCAAGGTCACCTACATCGTCGAGATGCTGCTCGGTCGCCTCGAGTTCATCGCCGTGTTCGTGCTGGTCGGATTCATCTACTCGTGGATTCGGGGGCGATGATGCGGAGCCTGCTCGCTGCGATCGCCCTGATGATTCCCGTTCTGGCCGCGACCCCAGCGCTTGCCGGCGAAGTCGCTGTGGCGGATCTCGTAGCCGATGGCGCTGCCCATGCAGGTAGCGAGGTCACCGTGGTGGGGGAGTTCGTTGGTGACTACGGCCACAGAAGAGGCGGGTTCACGTGGACGCAGCTCAACGGTGACGGGTACGCCCAGGCACCCATCGTCGACGGTGGTGCTCTCGTCGGCTCGAATGTGGGTATCGGAGTGCGGATGCCAAGTGCGCTAGCCAAAGGCCTCGATGCACCGGGCAGATACCGCACGGTCGGCCCTCTTGTACGGGTGACTGGTGTGTGGAAGTACCACGACCCGCAAAGACAGGGCGAGACCTATCTGGATGTGACAGCGATCGAGATCGTCGAACCGGGTCGAGTACTCCACGAGCCGCCACAGTGGAGTGCGTATGCCCTCGGCCTCGTGCTGCTCGCTATCGGCGGCGTCGTACTCCTGGGATACAGGCGCAAGCGCGACGAAGTCGTGTAGGCAGACCTATCTGACGAGGATGTCGTCTCCGGGACGGATCTCGAGTTCGTAGGAGGGATTCCGCTCGGTCTCGTGCATCCCGACCCGCCGATACAGGCGTGTGGCACCAGCGATGTTGTCCGCGTCGACGTGGAGGACCACGGTCTTCTTCCCGCGGCGGCTGAACTCGGCGAATGAGGTTTCGAGTAGTGCTCTGGCGATTCCTCGACCACGCCAATCCCTGCGGACGCCGAGAACGGCGACATACCCGGTGTCGTCCAATGTCCCGTACCGGTCGAGCGCGGTCTGCAGAGCCACGGCCTCTCCATCTACGTCGGCCAACCAACCGAGCTCGTTGTCCCAGACCTCCGACGAGCGCCAGTGGCTCCACTCTGCATAGCGACTGTCGGGTGGGGTGTCGACCCACCCGTAGTGATCGCGAAACGCGTCGTGCTGGGTATCGGCGATCACCTCGATGCCATCGTTGTCGGTGATATTGCGGATCGTTACGCCAGCAGGAATTTCGGGCGGGGCGAAATTGGCCGCCAATTCGATACTCATCTCGAGGAAGTACCGCGAAACGGCGTACCCGTAGCCCTCGAGGAGGGCGACCGCCGGTTCGCCTCCGTCCCGTGGCGAGCTAACGATTGTGACCCTGGAGCCAGGTGGTGCAAGCAGGGCGTCAACGTTGGCTTGGGAGATGGCCCACGAGGTGAGCGCGCTTCCGATACCTCGCCCCATGGAGTCGGGATGGACCCACACGCTCAGGTGTGATTGGACATGAGGGTCGACGTGGTCATAGAACGCGTACCCGGCCAATGCACCTGCGTCTGTGGAGCGAACAGCCGCCTGTCGTGCCGTCGGCTCGCTGACATGCGTTGCGACGATGTCCGGCGAAGACAACGATCCCCGATTGGAGCGCCTCTGCACAGCGTGTATGAGCTCCGTCAACTCGGCAACATCCGCGATAGCGCCTTCCGTGAACTCGTATCCGTCAACCTGAGGAAGTGGAAGCCTCATAGCCCAACCCTACGCGTTGATCGTTTGTCGTTCATCGTTTCCCGGTATCTGACTTCTGACATCTGTTCTTCCTATAATGTCGGCGGCCTCAAGCCACCTTTCTCACACCAGGAGTGAATTCTGTGAATCCCGATGTATGGCTGTACGTAGCCATTGTGATGGGTGTAGCCGCACTGATCCTTGCAGCTGTATATAGCCGCCAGGTAGTTGCCGTCTCACCCGGAAACGACCGGATGGTCTACCTCATGGGCGCCATCAGGGAAGGCTCCATGGCGTTCATGCGACGCGAGTACACGGCAATCGCCGGGTTCGTTGTCATCATGGCGATCCTCATCTTCGCGCTCCTTGATTGGGGCAGGCCGTGGGGAGCCGTTGCATATGTGTTCGGCGCCGTTCTCTCGGCAACCGCGGGCTTCATCGGCATGCGTGTCGCAACCGCTGCGAACGCTCGAACCGCCGAAGCAGCCAGACAGGGCGGTACCGCCCAGGCGCTTCCGGTGGCATTCCGCGGTGGTGCTGTCATGGGATTCACCGTTGCAGGTCTTGGACTCCTTGGGTTCGCCCTTGGCGTTTGGTTCTTCAGTGATGTACTCGACGATCCGAACTGGGTCAACATCGTCACGGCCATCGGTCTTGGGGCTTCGTCGATTGCGCTCTTCGCCCGTGTTGGCGGAGGTATCTACACGAAGGCAGCTGACGTCGGTGCTGACCTCGTCGGCAAGGTTGAGGCTGGGATTCCCGAGGACGACCCTCGCAACCCTGCGACGATCGCTGACAACGTGGGTGACAATGTTGGAGACGTCGCCGGGATGGGCGCCGACCTGTTCGAGTCCTATATTGGCTCCCTGATCGCACCGATCGCTTTCGCAGCGATCGTGTTCAGCGGACAGGCCTTCCTTCCCCAGTTGATCTTCTACCCACTCATGATCGCCTCGATCGGCATGGGCGGTTCCATCATCGGATCGTTCCTCGTGAAGCCGAAGGGTGACCACCTCGCCAAGGCGCTCCATACCGGCACATGGGCCGCAGCAGGGCTGACGGTTATCGGTGTGGCGATTCTCACGCCCGTGATGTTCAACGGTGTCGAAGGCGTCAAAAACTCCTGGGGCTTCTTCCTCGCGGTGATCGTCGGCCTCGCCATCGGAATGACCGTCGGCAAGATCTCCGAGTGGTACACGTCAGATCACTACAAGACCGTCAAGTCGATCGCGAAGCAGTCAGAGACCGGGCCTGCGACGGTCATCCTCGCAGGAATAGCGGAAGGCAAGAAGTCGGCTGCGTACTCGGTCATCGTCGTGGCATTCGGCATGGGTGCCGCCTTCTGGGCTGGCGACCTCGCAATCGAAGGTGGAGGTATCTACGGAGTCGCAATAGCGGCCATTGGTGTTCTTGCGACCCTCGGCATCACGGTGTCCGTTGATGCGTACGGCCCGATCGCCGACAACGCCGGCGGTATCGCCGAAATGGCCCGACTCGATCCTGAGGTCCGTGAAGCGACTGACCAACTCGATGCGCTCGGCAACACGACCGCAGCTGTCGCGAAGGGATTCGCAATCGCATCCGCGGCGGTTACTGCCCTTGCCCTGTTCTTCACGTTCGCTTCAGCTGTTGGCGTCGACGGGTTCAACATCCTCGACATCAAGGTCGTGGTCGGCCTCTTCCTCGGTGGCATGTTCCCCTATCTGTTCGCGGCCTTGACGATCCAGGCGGTGGGCCGTGCGGCCTTCCAGATGATCGAAGAAGTGCGTCGTCAGTTCAGGGAGATCCCTGGACTTCGCGAAGGCAAGGAGGGTGTCGTGCCCGAGTATGCCAAGTGCGTCGACATCTCGACGAAGGCTTCCCTGCGCGAGATGATCATCCCCGGGGCAATGGCCGTGGCACTTCCGCTCGTTGTCGGGTTCGTCTCCATCGACATGCTCGGTGGCCTCAT
>CBETWC010000062.1:0-7923 GCA_965539925.1 uncultured bacterium | reverse complement strand
ACGCAAGAATATAGAATGTTACATAACATGGATTATCGGCGTAATGAACGACTAGGTGTTGAGAATTTGCATCTTGGGGTCGTCGAGCAGCGAGAACGCCCTGTGGCTCGCAATCCACAGCGCATAGTCCCTGTCAGGCGTCTCAGCGACCACTCCATGGCGATCGAAAAGGATGAAGCGGTCGAACACCCTGGTGAACGTTGCATCGTGCGTGATCGCAAGCTGCGTCGCCTCCAATTCGAGCAGGGCGTCCTCGATGATCAGGATCGACTCCAAGTCGAGGTTGTCCGTCGGCTCATCCAGCAACAGGATGTTCGGATCGGCCCTCTCAAGGATCAGCAACTGTACGCGAGCTTTCTGACCTCCGGACAACTGACCGAGCTTGTGCTTCGAATGGTCGGCCAGCCCATATCGACCCAACGCTGAGAGCGTCACCTGATCGTTCGGGAAATGCGGGCGCGCGACGCCGAACAGCGTGTGCGATGGATCGTCGATGACGTTGTTCTGGGAGAAATATCCAGTTCTTGCGGTTGGTCCGAATCGAAGGGTGTGATTCGTCGATGGATCGGTCGAAACGATCTTTCTGAGGAACGTGGTCTTCCCTACGCCGTTCTCCCCCAGCAGCGCAACGCGATCCTCGTTGTAGATGATCACGCTGAATGGAGCCACGAGATCCTCCACCTCGAATTCTGTGAAGCGGATCGCCTCTCTGCCTGTTCTCGATCCCCGGAACCGCGTCGTGATTTCGCGCTCGGGTGGAGGCAATTGGGGAGGGCCGGCCGCAACAAACCGTTCCCACCTGCTCTGGGCGGCATCGGCGCGGTTTGCAAGGGCCTCGCTCGCTCCGGCACGCTGTTTGAGCATCTTGAAGTGGCGGTACAGACGGCGCTCCTCCGCCTTCCATGCATCGAGGTCCTTTGCGAGCTTCGCAATGCGCTTGCGTCGTACAGCAGGGAACGTCGCATAGTTACCGCCATGGGTCCAGACGTCGTTGTGCTCGAGCGACACCATGCGGTCCACCGACTGGGTCAGGAGCTTCCGATCGTGGGAGACCAACAGGATGGTCTTCCCCGAGTTGCGCAGTTCGTTGCCGAGCCATGCCTTCGAGAAGAGGTCAAGGAAGTTGTCCGGCTCATCCAGAATCAACGTCTGGACATTGGAGAGCAGGTAAGCCCGCAGGATGACCGACTTACGCTCGCCGCCCGAGAGTTCCGAGAGCTTCCGTTCTGAGGCCTCCGAGAGGCCTTGGCGCAGCACGGCCCTTGTCACCTGATCCCAGCGTCCCTCCGACTCGTAGCCGCCGAGCGACTGCCAGAGTTCCAGTTCGGCGGCGAGTTCCAGTCCATCGCTCTCCCCCGCCGACGAATACAGCTCTTGGAGTCGGCCATGCACCGCCCGCAGTTCCGATGGCAGCGAGAGTGCCAGAGCGTCCAGAACCGTTGCCTGCTGTAGATCATCGAACCCGGGATTCTGGCGCATGTAGGCGATCTCGGTATCAGAGCGAATGTGCCCTTCGGCGAGGCGCTTGTGGCCAGCGATCAGCTCGAGCATCGTCGTCTTGCCAACACCGTTCGGACCGACGAGAGCGGTAACAGAACCAGTTGGCACCCTGAAGGACACATCCTCGATGGGAGTCGTCCCATCGGGATACGAATACGACACTGATTGGACTTCGATTGCCACGGATTGCTCCGAAAGAGTTGGGGGTCGGCCACACGATACGCCAGAGCGCGTCCCCACAGCCACACTCCCCTACCCCGGGCGCGACATCAAGGTGTACACATTCACTCGGGACGCGTTACCAAGCAACCCAGACGCAGAACGGTTCTCCCAGCTCTTCTCTGAGACCGCTGATATCGGCTCTGTCTCGTAGTCCTCAGTGGTCGGCGACGTGCGCGTTGTGGATGAATCCTTTCGGCGTGAACGACTCCATTGCCTCGTCATGGTGCGGAGGAAACACGAACGCTGCCGACACAGCTCCCAGAGCGCATGCGCCCGAGCAGATCGCAAACGCGAGGGGGAAGTTGTCCAAATCCCCGAGCATGCCTCCCAGGATCGGGAAAACGATTCCGCCAGCGCCGTAAGCAAGGAACACCCACGGGTAGTTCTGACCGACCGACGTGTTACCGAATTCATCCGCTGTGAGCGCTGGGAACAGCGCGAAGTTGCCTCCGAAGTTGAAGCCGATGAGCGCTGCCGCGAGATACAGCAGGTACTCGCTTGACGCCATTGGTATGAACATTGCGAGGAAGACCGCTTGGGTCGCCGTCATGATGATCACCGATCGCTTGCGCCCAAGCAGATCACTCAGCATGCCCCAAACGATGCGTCCCAGGCCGTTTGCGAGCGAGAAGAACACTGCCATGGCGGTACCGGCGATCGCACTCGCCTCGATCTCCGAGATGCCTCCGTCCACGAGTGCTTCGACCGGATAGAGCTTCATCAGACCGATCGACATCAAGCCGGCGCCCGCGCTCACCGCGAACGTCAACGAGATGAGGTGGAACTGAGGTGTCCTGAGCATTTCGCGTGCGGTGAAGTCCTCTCCCCCACTGCCAGCCGCCTCGGGTGGGCTGAAGCCAGCGGGGAGCCAGCCATCGGCGGGCATGCGCATCCAGATCGAACCGATGAGCACGATGACGATGAATGCCACGCCGTAGACGAAGAAGGTCGTTCCCAGCCCATACTCGTCGATCAGTCCGCCCCAGGAGCCAGCGATCTTGATCCACCCCAGAGCACCGAAACCGAAGCCAGCGACAGCCAGACCGGTGATCATCCCCTTGCGGTCAGGGAACCATCTCATGCCGACGGCGATGGGTACGACGTACGCGAGTCCAATGCCTGCACCACCGATGAGCCCGACACCGATCAGGACCGTCCAGAAGTCCGTTCCTCCGCCTATCGCTGCGATCATGTATCCGATTCCGAGCGTCACACCGCCTGAGATCGCCATGGTACGCGGGCCAACCTTGGCAAGCATTCGCCCTGCGAACACCATCACAGCCGCGAATGTGGCCAGACCAACGGCGAAGACGATCTGTGTCTGGGTCTTGCTCCAACCAGCGTCTGTGAGGCCTGGCGTGAATACGGACCAGGCGTAGATCGCCCCCAGACACAGCTGTATGAGCACGGCACCGACCACCACGAAACCTCGGCGACTTGACTCTTCGGACATGGCGTAATCTCCTATCTCAGTTACGCCACCATTATATCCTTAGTCAGGCACTCAGGATTTCTTTTGTTGTTGGACGCCGCCAAATCGTAGCTGCCACTGCCCCACCCCGAACGTTGCAGATCGCTAGATGCCCTCGAGAATTGTGTCTGGCTGATAGGTGCTCCACGCGAACCAGAAGGTGTCGAGGTGAGGGATCTGCTCGAGCCGCTCGCCAGCAAGTTCGCCTTCGACAGCCTCGCCGTTCGTGAGCCAGATGGAACCCGTCTCCTCATCCACGAAGTTGTCGCCGTCATGCGAGAACGTCAACTGACGCCCATCGATCTCCGGTACGAACACGGCGGTTGAGCCGACGTCTCTGCCACCAAATACGTCCGAAGCATCAAGGGCCGAGGACTGACCGGGAATCCAGAAGACGACAAGATCGCTGTCTCCAACCTGCACGGCGGTTGCCTTGCCTTCTCCACCGCTCACGAACTCGAGGGCGTAAGCTGCCGAAGAGCCTTCGTACTCGACACCAACGACACGCTGCATCGCTGCGGCACGATCATCCAGTGCGCCTCTGAAGAGGAAGGGTGTGTTCTCGGGATCGTCGTAGCCCGTGTACGGGTTACGCCCGTAATCTCGATTGAAACCTGTCTGTGTCCAGTCGAGCACCTGGCCCGTCGGGTATGTGGACCTGAACTGGTCCCATGCCATGAGAGGGGACGAGTGCTCCACAAGGTCGGTACCGGTGAGGACACCGATCACCGCCTTGCCATCGAAATGTGTCCAGAGCGTCTCTGTGGCGCGGTCGTACATGACAAGCGCAGACGCGAAGAGCCGTCCTGACGTACCGAAGGTCGTCTCGACACCATTGATCGTTCGTTCGTATGTTGCAGCGGAATTGCAGAGGGGGCAGTACGTAACCGAGACAGGGATACCGCCAACCGTGTCGTTCACGATCTCGTGCCACACCATTGCGCGGATGGGATACGCCTTCGCTTCACCGTTGATCTCCACCGCGACCACTGGCTCGTTGCCCGGCAGAAGCTCGAGATTGTCAGCCACGGAGAGGAACACCGGATCGTCAAGTGGGGGGATACCGTCGGGAGGGGGCCCACCTGAGATGACCTCGTTCGGATCGATGAGGGGATCGGGGAACTCGTCTGCGAACATGGTGTCGAGAGCGCTTGGTCCTGCAGGGAGTTCACCGACCGCTGGCTGGTCAACCTCGGCAATGCTCGTCGTCGTCGTGTGTTCGTCGGAAGTCGAGGCGTCATCGGAGGCTGCGAACTCGTCGGACGTCGCTCCACCACAAGCCGCGAGGAGAACCGCTCCTGCTGCGATCATCACGATCAGTCGTCTTGTCATTGTGCTCCCTTCAGGCGGAACAACGCTGTACCTCGACAGGGTGTTCCAGACTGTCCGACTACCGACAGTTCCGGGTGCAGGATCGCCCGAAGGTCGTTTCCACATCATGACTACAGCCACAACACACGAACGCGCCCCGGACACCTCCGTGCTCGCATGGACAGGGGGCATCGCCCTCGTATGGTTGATCGCCGCGTTCCTACGACCGGATACAACACTGCACCTCGGCCCGCTACTCCTGCCTCTCGTACCGGCACTTCTCGGTCGTGGATCAGAGAGGGCGATCGGAATGACAGTCGCTGGCATCGCAGCCAGCGTGGCGTCGATCCTCGTGCTGTTCACCACAGGGAACCTGAACGGTCCTTCCCTCGAACCATTCCCCAGCGCGCTCGCAGAAAGCATCGTGTTCCTCGCCGTCGGAGGTGTGATCGGGCTCATCGTGGCAGCCTCAGCCGGAAGACGAACGAGCCAATAACTCTCCGTTAATGACCGTGATCCGGCGGTAGCCAGTTTCGATCGCACCGTCTTTGCGCAGCTGTGCAAGTGCTTCGTTGACGGACTGGCGACTCGCACCCAGGAGCTCGGCGATTGCACCCTGGGACAGCAACACCTCCCCGTAGGCGTCCTGTTCATCCACGAGAAGGCCAGCAACCTGTTCGAGCACAGTCCGGTTCATCAAACGGATGATGCGTTGTTGGGTCGATTCGAGTTGACTCAGTCCATTGACAAGCCACCGCATCGCAAGGACCGGGCGCGAGAGCAGAAGAGGCACGAGCCGATCACGCTCAAGGCGTAGCACCTTCGTTCCCCGGACAGCGCGGGCCGATGACAGATACGGCCGCTCCTGGAACATGGCGATATCGCCCACCACCGAACCAGGCCCGATCCTCGAGACCACCGAGCGCTCGTTCCCGTTGGTGCGATAGAGCTCGACCTCACCCTCCTCGATGATGAAGCAGGCATCTGCAAGATCACCTTCACGGAACAGGTGCGTGCCCTTGTACTTGCTCACCTGCTCGCCTGCCTCTGCGAGTGCGACCGCATCGTCCGGCCTCATCGGTAGGTAGTCGGTTCGTCCGAGGCTCTTCGCGAGCCATGCCGCGTGTTGATCCAGTGCTGCAACCATGACAGGACAACGCGAATCGCCTCGATCTGCTTCCCACTGATTGGTCGGCCACCCGACATTCTGCCCTCTGAGTCCCTCTGTTCGCCGTTGCCGAGGTATGGAGATCAACGGAGTATTCGAAGGCGGCGGGGTCCGCGGTATCGCCCTCGCAGGCGCTGCAGCAGCGACCCTCGACCGTGGCTACCAATTCCACAGAGCTGTTGGCACCTCTGCCGGCGCTCTCGTGGCAGCCCTTGTGGTAGCCGGATACGACGCTGATGAGCTTGAAGAGGAGGTGGCAGGGCTGAACTGGCGGCGACTCCTCCATCCCACACCCATGGCGTCCCTGCCCCTCCTCGGCAAGCATCTGGCTCTCATGGCGCACAAAGGAGTGAACAGCACCGACCGCATCGAGACCGTCTGGGCTCGGTTGCTGGCCCGCAAAGGTGTGCGCACCTTCGGAGATCTCCCGGAAGGAGCGCTTCAGGTGGTAGCCACAGACCTCACACACGGCGCAGGTGTGGCTTTCCCCCACTGTCTCCCCGGCTACGGCCATGATCCGGAATCATTCTCCGTGGCGAGGGCAGTCGTCATGTCCGCCGCGGTTCCATTCCTCTTCACACCAGTGCCGCTCGTGGACACATTGACCGGGGAGACGGTCCTGTTCTCTGACGGTGCCATGGCTGCCAACTATCCGATCGGCGTTGTTGAGAAGGACCGACCCGTATTCGGATTCCGTTTGAGTCCTGACGGCGATCCACATCTGCATCAGTCGATCAGTGGGCCCTATGGGCTCGCGAAGGCAGTAATCGTCTCGGGAATCCGGGCCAGGTACTCCCTGCCGCGTACGATTGAGGGAGCCGACCAGGTGATCTCTGTGCCTGTCAGGAACGATCTCGATTTCGACGTGACGCGCCATCATGCGAGCGCAGCGTTCTCGCGTGCCTACGCAGCGGTATACGAGCAGCTTGCCCCGGTGCACGCCCCGTGAGCAATACCGCCCGGCTCATCGCCGTCACCCTTGGCGCTGCTGTCGTCGTGGTCATTGCTGTCTCACTACTGAGCAGCGGAGACGAGGATTCGGCCATCGAAGCATTCGATCCTGACAGTCTGTACAACCCCGTGCGTGCGGGAGAAGAGGTGCCGAAGAGCTTCAGAGAGCTACTCCCTCGAGACGCCATCCGGCCGATCTACGATCCCAGCTTCGTATCCGCAGCGGACTCCGAATGGCACGACAAGACTCTTGTGGTCGGGCTTGAGATCAACGGTGATGCGCGAGCGTATCCGGTGAGCCACCTGAACCGCCGCGAAATAGTCAACGACCATGTGGGTAAGACACCGGTGCTTGTCACCTGGTGACCACTCTGTGGCACGGCGATGGTCCATCGCCGCTCGATCGACGGAGAGCCCGTGGTCTTCGGCAACCACGGTGCGCTCTGGGGCAATGCCATGACCTGGTTCGACCACGACACGGGATCCGTGTGGTCACAGCCTCTTGGCGAGGCGATCGCCGGTCCACTCAAGGGAACGACACTCGAACTCCTCCCGTCGACGCTCATCGAGTGGGGCGAGTGGAAGCGGCTCCATCCCGATACGAAGGCGCTTGATGCGCCCGGTGAACCCACAAGGTTCCACCTCGATCAGATGTCGATCGTCGTGGTCTTCGGAGAGGATTCGGCGGCGTATCCCGTCGCCGATCTCACCGGGGTCGTGAACGATTCGGTGAGCGATGTGCCAGTCGCCATCGTCGTTGAACCTGACAATGAATCCTGGACCGTGTTCTCCCGCACGCTTGACGATGGCACCATCGTCGAACTCGCTTTCGGGGAGTCGGGCGATCTCATCGACACGATCACGGGCACAACGTTCCACATCTCGCGAGGCACAGGCATCGACGGCCCTCTGCAGGATCAGGTTCTCGACCAGTTGCCTGCATTCACCTCCTTCACGAAGGATTACTTCACCTTCTACCCGGAGGGCAGGATCTGGGGTCGATAGTCCTCTGCTGGTTGGCCGGTAGGGTGCAAATATGAGCTCTCCCACGATCCCCCATACGCCGATTGTCATACCCGGTTCTACGCAGAGCGACGTCGCGAGAACCGTGTTCGATGAGATGGATCGACGTCGCTCCGTCAGGGACTTCTCGGATCGTCCTGTTCCTCGAGAACTTGTCGAGACAGCCATTCGCTGCGCCTCAACCGCGCCTTCGGGAGCGCACATGCAGCCTTGGACCTTTGTGCTGATCGGCGACCCAGAGGTGAAACAGCGAATCCGCGTGGCTGCAGAGGCAGAG
>CBETWC010000061.1:0-7934 GCA_965539925.1 uncultured bacterium | reverse complement strand
TTCCTGAAGTCAGGTTGTCGAGTCCTGCAATGCAGTGCAGCAGCGTCGACTTTCCTGAGCCGGATGGCCCCATGATCGCGGTGAGCTGACCTCTCTCGAACTCTGCAGTGGCACCGTTGAGCGCATGCACAGCTGCATCTCCATCACCGTACGTCTTGATCCCGTCGTACAGCTTGGCGGCCACATCGGAAGTGTTTGGTGGAAGCACTACTGCTCTCCTTTGATCGATTCATGAGCCAAGGTACGTGAACAACGTCTTCGTGCCATCGGCCGTGAGAATGATTGGCTCGTACGTCTTTCGACCTACGAGCCAATCAGTAGAAAGTAGAAGGTAGAAGGTAAAGGGAGGAACGAAGCGGGTGCCGGTCCTTCTACTTTCTACTTTCTACCTTCTACCCTTTACCTTCCTGGCTCTACCAGGCCGGACTCGTAGGCAGCCACGACCGCTTGAACGCGGTCGCGGAGCTCCAGCTTGGTGAGGATGTGCGAGACGTGGGTCTTGACTGTTGCCTCCGAGACGAAAAGAGCTTCAGCCATCTCGGCGTTCGAAAGCCCCTTGGCCAGCGAGACAAGCACTTCAACTTCTCGCTCGGTCAGATCAGCGACTCCGGGCAGCTTCTCCCTACGGATCGAAGAGCGCCCTACCTCGTCAACGAGGCGCCTCGTGACGGAAGGTGCCAGGACTGCCTCGCCAGCCGCGACGATCCGCACTGCCGCTGCCAGATCATCTGGGCGAGTGTCCTTCAGGAGGAAACCACTGGCCCCAGCTTTGAGCGCGTCGTACACATAGTCATCAGCATCAAATGTTGTAAGCATCAATACCCAAGGGGCTCCCGGCTGAGAGCAGATCTCCGCTGTGGCAGCTATCCCATCCATCACAGGCATTCGTATGTCCATGATCACCACATCGGGGTCGATCTCCCGCACCAGTCTCACGGCTTCTTCTCCGTTGGAAGCCTCTCCCACGACATCGATGTCGGGTTCGCTGTCGAGGATCATGCTGAAGCCGGCTCGGATAAGCGCTTGGTCGTCGACGACGAGCACGCTCAGGGATTCACTCATCAGGATGGGATCGGGATTGACGCGTGCACGCGATATCCCCCTCCAGATCTCGGCCCGGCGGTGATGGTGCCGTCCAGAAGCGCAATCCGCTCGCTCATTCCAACCAGCCCGTGACCAGATCCCGGCACACTGGGGTCAGCTGCCGCTCCCCTGCCATCATCCAGGACATTGATATCGAGTTCCCCTTCATCAAAAGAGACAATGACCTCAGCAACGGTTCCAGGCCCACCGTGTCGCGCCGAGTTCGTGAGGGACTCCTGGATGATCCGGTAGGCGTTGAGATCGACTCCTGCCGGCAAGGGTCGAGCCTCTCCGTGAACGGTCATCGTGACGCTCAGACCTGTGTCGGTGACTGATTGAAGAAGGCGATCCAAGCCGTCCAATCCCGGTTGTGGCTCCAGGCCGCTTTCGGGGTTCTCCCTCAACACGCCAAGCATGCGCCTCATCTCGGCGAGTCCACGGTGACCCGCCTCCTGAACGTTCCTCATCGCCGACACTGCAGCACCCGGGTCGGACGTCACCACTCGCTCAGCAGCAGATGCCTGCACCGTCATGACAGTCATCTCGTGTGCCACGACATCGTGGAGCTCACGAGCAATACGGGCTCGCTCGTCGCTCACGGCGTTCGTGGCCTCGTATTCGCGGGCCATTTCAGCTCGGACTGCCCTTGCCTCGAGATCGAGTGCTCGCTGTTCGCGCCTGCGCGATTCCACACCGACGAGCCATGGGAAGGCCAGATACAGCACAACTCCCAGCACCACTACCACGGGGATGTCGTACACGACTGCGCCGACGGTTGTCCATACTGCAGACAACAGGATGGTCAGACCGGCGGCAACGCGTGATGTCCGCACCGGGAGTTCGGCTCCAATCGTGTACAAGGCGAATGCGATGCCGAAGTAGGCCCAACTCTGCGGGTAATTGAAGCCACGCTCGATCCCGAACGCAAGGCCCACGATGACAAGCACCGCTACTGGGTTGCATCTCCGCCATGCCAGCGTGAGCGTCTGTGCCCCCACCAGGAGGATGGCCCAGGCATCGATCGGTCGATAGCCATCGATCTCAGGAAAGCCGGCATATGACATCACGGACGCGGCGAACAGCACGATCGCCATGAGGACGTCGATCCTGAAGCTCCGGTCGAATCGCGTGTCAGCCATGCCACGATCGTACCCACCAATAGGGGAAGCGTGCATCAGCCCATCGACCGATATCGGGTCATCCGAAGGAATGAGGCAGAGAGGATCAGGAGGACAACGAGCGACAAAGTTCCGCGGCGTGCTCGCGAGCTTCTTCGTCGGCAGCCGCCACGTCCTCGACATCCACCGGCATCCTCGATGTGTGTCTCTCCAGCACCGCGGCAACCACACGAGAGATCTCGACAAATCGGATGCGTCCATCGAGAAATTCTCCAACAGCTACTTCATCGGCTGCGTTCAGCACAGCCGTGGCCGTGCCTCCCATCCGACCAGCCTCGTACCCGAGATCCAGGCAGGGGAACACCTCCCTATCGGGCTCTTCGAACGTCATCCCGGTTCCTGCGATCGCGAATGGCTCGTGGTCAGCCACCCGCCGGTCGGGCCAGGTGATCGCATACTGGATTGGTTTGCGCATGTCAGGGAAGCCAACCTCGGCTTTCACCACGCCGTCGGAGAACTCGACAAATGAGTGGACAAGGCTCTGGGGATGCACAACGACATCGATGTTGTCGTATCCAACGCCGAACAGATAGTGCGCCTCGATCACCTCGAACGCCTTGTTCATCAATGTTGCTGAATCCGTAGTGATCTTCGGACCCATCGACCACGTCGGATGGTCGAGGGCCTCGGCCACGGTCACGTTCTCCAGTTCGGCAGCCGTCATGCCCCGGAATGGACCACCAGAAGCAGTGAGGATCAGCCTGGACACATCACGCCGTGATTCACCGACCATGCATTGCCAAATGGCGGAGTGCTCGGAATCCACCGGGATGAGTTCGCCGTCTCCGTTGTCGAGGGCAGCAACCATGAGCGGGCCGCCAGCAACCAAGCTCTCCTTGTTCGCCAGGGCCAGTCGGTTGCCGGCGTACAGGGCAGAGAGCGATGCTCGGAGTCCGGCAGCGCCGACGATTCCATTGACAACTGTCACTCCACGTATCGCCGCAGCTTCGGTAACGGCGCCGGGCCCGAAATGCACTCTGTCGCCGAATGCATGTTCGAATCTCTCCCTACCTTCACCGGGATCAGCCACACAGACCATGGTCTCAGGGTGATTCGTGGCAAGCTCGAACAACTCATCGGATGCAGTGTTCGCTGCAATCGCGACGACCGGCACACCGAGACGATTCGAAACCTCAATGGCTTGGCTCCCGATGGAGCCTGTCGCGCCGAGAATGACGAGGGGATTCAGAGGATGCCGGTCCATACGAAGATCGCCCATGCAACCGGGATCACGAACAGCAAACCATCGATCCGATCCATGAATCCCCCATGCCCGGGAAGCACCGAACCCATGTCCTTGATACCAAGGGCCCTCTTTGCTGCCGACATGGCGAGATCGCCAATCGGAGCGAACACAGCAACGGCCGCTCCGACAGCAAGACCGGATGTCAATTCGAATGGTTCGAGGAAGTGGAGTAGAGCGCCAACGGCCAGCGCGACGACGACACCGGCAACGAGGCCTTCGATCGTCTTCTTCGGCGACACCCACGGAGCGAGTTGGTTTCTTCCGAGTGCCCGACCGAAGAAGTACTGGGCGATGTCCATCGCCGCCACCGCAACGACCACTCCGAACACCAAGACCCGATATGAATCGGATCTGGCGATGAGCAATGCGAAGGTTCCCAGTCCCGCCCAGACCATCACTGTGACGGTCAACGCGAGATTCGCCATCGGCTCGACCTTGCCAGGAACAACTGCGTAGAAGAGAAGCAGCAGCGTCGTGGCCAGGAGGAAGGAGAGAGGTATCCAGAGCGCCCCACCGAAGAAGGCACCGAGTGAGGCTCCAACGATGCCGATGAACCCGAACAGGGCGATCGGCTTTCTGCCTGAACGTGCAAGCGCCGTATAGAACTCACCTGCTCCGAGGACGAACACGCCGAGTGCGAAGACCACAAGGGCCGGTCTCCAGAGGAGAGATGCACCCAATGCCGCAACGAGGAAGACCGCGGTGATGACCCTCGCTATGAGATCGCCGGAGGCACGAGCACGCACCTTGCCGTGACCCTCTGCCTCAACCACATCCTCGAATCCCACCACCGTCGCATCCAGACCAGGGATCGGCGCGGCCAGGGCGACCTGTTGCGTGTCCTCGTCGTCGGCCATCGCGATCGATTCGGCAAGTCCTTCATGCTCTCTCGTGGCGGTGTGGAGAAAGTCGTCCTGCGATATGTCGAAGAGTTCGGCTGAGGTCCCGCTCGATGCCGACTCGTCGTCGCCTTCGTCCTCCGCATCCCACAGCTTGCCGAAACCGATCGAGGCCACCGGTTCGAGATCATCGGCGTCCTCGTTGGATTCGAGCTCCCAACTGTCGGCTGTCAGCTCGTCCTCAACCTCGACAACTTCGAGCTCATCTGAGTGATCGTCGGCAGAGCCATCGGCCTCGACGAATTCGAGTTCGCCCGTATCGTCGTGATCAGCCTCAGAGCTGTCGATAGCGGCCACCGCTTCGATTTCGGCGGTTTCGTCCTCGACAGATTCTGACTCTCGACTCTCCGACTCAGCATCTTCCGCCAAAACCGCGTCGATCTCAGCAGTCTCTTCCTCGTCCGCCTCTTCGCCTGACGCCTGATCTTCCTCTTCGCCTGACGCCTGATCTACCTCTTCAGCGTCTTCGCCTGGAGCCTGGTCATCACCATCTTCCTTCGCGGCAAGCACCTTGTAGGGATCGGTCACGGGGCCGGGGTCGTCGTCGAGCCAGTCGTCAAAGCCCCCACCGGAATTGTCGTTACTGCGATCGTCACTCATGTTGGTCCAACGGTACCTGTTTCCATGTCCTCACGAGGGCAATCGGTAGAAGCCGAGGGACAGAGCACCAGCGTCACACCTCGAGCAGTTCTTCTTCCTTGCGGACGACAGCTTCGTCGATCTTTGCCGTGTGCTTGTCGGTCAAGGTCTGAAGTTCCTTCTCGGCGCGGCGGATGTCGTCCTCGGAGACGTCTTCATCCTCGATCCGATCCTTGCAGTGTCTCCTGACATTGCGCACAGCGACCTTGCCGTCCTCAGCGAGTCCGTGCACCACCTTGATGAGTTCCCTGCGACGATCCTCAGTGAGCGAGGGGAAGGCGAGACGGATTATGTTGCCGTCGCTCGACGGGTTGAGTCCTAGATCTGCCTCTTGGATAGCTCGTTCCACAGCAGGTATCGATGACTTGTCGAACGGCTGAACGATGAGCATCCGGGCCTCAGGAACAGAGAAGTTCGCGATCTGCTGAAGTGGCGTCTCGGTCCCGTAGTAGTCGACGACGACACGGCTCAGTATCCCCGCATTCGCCCTGCCTGTACGGATCCCACCGAATTCCTGGGCCGTGTGCTCCACAGCCTGGTCCATCTTCACGTTGGCTTCTGAAAGCAGTTTCTTGATCAAGTCTTCCTCCCGGCATCCACCACCGTTCCGACAGGTTCTCCGCGCACCGCCTTTGCGACGTTGCCCGGTGTGGTCATGTTGAACACACGAATCGGAAGGTCGTTCTCCATGCACATCGTAACTGCCGTTGTGTCCATGACTCCGAGTTGTTCGGAGATGGCGTGCATGTAGTCCAATTCTTCGATGAGTTCTGCGTCGGGGTAGATAAGAGGGTCAGCTGTATAGATGCCGTCGACCTTTGTCGCCTTGAGCACGGCATCCGCGCCGATCTCTGCAGCGCGTAGGGCAGCAGTGGTGTCGGTTGTGAAGAACGGGTTCCCTGTTCCGGCAGCGAAGATGACGATCCGTCCCTTCTCGAGGTGCCGGATCGCACGCAACCTGATGTACGGCTCGGCAACCTCCTGGATGACAATCGCCGTCTGCACTCTGCACTCGGCGCCAGCACGCTCCAACGCGTCCCTCAGCGCGAGTGCGTTGATCACCGTTGCGAGCATCCCCATGTAGTCGGCGTTCGCCCGATCCATGTCCTTGGCTGCAGCGCTCAATCCGCGAAAGATGTTGCCGCCACCGACGACGATGGCGATTTCGTGACCCTCGGCCTGAACAGCGGCTATCTCCGCAGCAGTCTGATCAACCGTGACGGGATCGATCCCGTAGCCAAGTTCGGCATCGGCGAAAGCCTCGCCCGAGAGCTTGAGAACGACCCGTCGCTTTGCCATGTGTCAGCCTTCCCCGATTTCGACTCTCGCCATGCTGGAGATCGAGATATTCTCGCCCATCCTGATTGCGAGATCCTGGACCAGCTCTCCCACGGTACCTTCGAAACGGTCCGAACGGACGAACACCTGGTCAAGCAGCACATTGTCCTTGTAGAAGGAGTTGATCCTGCCATCGACGATCTTCTCGATGATCGGATCGGGCTTGCCCTCATTGCGAGCTTCCGCTGCGATGAGTTCCTTCTCTTTGGCCACGGCATCCTCAGGTACGTCGTCGCGAGCAAGCCACAGTGGCTTCGCCGCGGCAGCGTGCATGGCAATGTCGTTCGCGATCTCGAGAAAGTCGCCGCTCTTTGCTACGAAATCTGTCTCCGAAGCAAGTCCGATCAGCACACCAATGACGGGACGACCAGCCTGTGAATGCATGTACACACCAACTGCGCCTTCACCCTGTTCACGGCCAGACCGCTTGTCCGCTTTGGCAAGGCCTTTCTCCCTGAGATAGTCCTTTGCCTTGTCCATGTCCCCACCGGTCTCGGTGAGCGCCTTCTTGGCGTCCATCATTCCTGCGCCTGTTTCCTTGCGCAGGGCTTGAACGTCCTTCGCGGTGATATCTGCCACCGTGCTATTCCTTGGATTTCTTGTCGTCGCCGGATGGCTTCGCATCCTTGCGCTTCGCCTTGGCGATCTCGGCCCCTTCGATGCAGCCCTGGGCGATCGCGCCAGCGACCAGATGGGCGGCGCGGATGGCATCGTCGTTTCCTGGGATCACGTAGTCGATAAGATCCGGATCGCAGTTCGTATCGACGAGGGCGATGATCGGAATACCCAACCGGCTTGCTTCTGCCACAGCGATGTGCTCAGCGTTGATGTCGACGATGAATATGGCGTCTGGCTGACGACGAAGGTCGCGAACGCCACCGAGGACGTTCTGGAGCTTGACGAGCTCGCGACGCAAACGGATGCGCTCCTTCTTGGGGAGAGACTCCATCTCACCGCTTTTCTCCATCTGCTCGAGCTCGCGCATGTAGAGAATCCGCTTGTGGATCGTCTGGAAGTTCGTGAGCATCCCACCGAGCCAACGGTTGTTGACGTAGGGCATGTCCGCAAGCTTCGCGGCATCTTCGATGGCAGCCTGGGTCTGCTTCTTGGTGCCGACGAACAGGACTGTTCCACCGGATGCCGTGATATCGGATACGACCTTGTACGACTCGTTGATCGTCTCAAGCGTCTGTCGCAGGTCGATGATGTGGATCCCATTGCGCTCCGTGAAAATATACGGACGCATCTTTGGGTTCCATCGGGCGGTCTGATGACCGAAGTGAACGCCAGATTCCAAGAGCTGGCGCATGGCTACTGCTGCCACGATTGTGTCTCCTTGTTCGGGTTGTGCTTCCGCTCATCCTTCAAGCCCCCGAACGCCAGCTCGCGCCGACGCACCACACGGGGATTGCGATGAACGTGCTTGATGGATGGGAGTGTATAGGGGGGAAGAGCCAACCTGCGGTTGGCGGCGGAGAGCTGACCTTCGGCCAGCGCCGGGAGGGATATCGATCGGTCATGTTGCATATGACGCAATCCGAGGACGAGCTG
>CBETWC010000060.1:0-7935 GCA_965539925.1 uncultured bacterium | reverse complement strand
ATGGCTCAGAAGCTCGAACCCATCCATCTTGGGGATCTTGACATCGAGGATCACCAGGTCTGGAGGGTTGATCAGAGCCTGGGCGAGCGCGGATTCACCGTCGGAGAACCGCGAGAGCTCGAAGCCATCCCGACCCAGTCGATCAGCCACAAGGGTGGCAACGAGATCGTCGCTGTCCACATGGAGAATGGCGATGGGGCGGGGCTGCTCTTCCGGTTCAGGCTGAGGCTTCGGCTCGACGATCAGCACGTCGTTGCTGGGACGCGTAACAGGTGAGTCGTTGGATATGGCTGCTGCGACCTCCTTGAGGTGGTGGACCAGATCGCGTGCCTCCACAGCAACATCCTCATCGGCTGCTTCAAGCACGTCCTGGGCACGAGCTGCGATCTCGGGAAAGCCTAAATCGGCGCCGGATCCCTTCAACTGTTGGGCTACGCGAGCGATCGAGACGCTGGCTTGCTCCCCACCTCTCTCAAGGGTGGAGAGCGCCATTTCCAACGCCTTTATCCGAAACCTGAGACTGCTCAGGAAGGACTCTCTCATGTCACTCACGGTTCGCCTCTTGTGTTCACCGGGATACCAGTATTTTCTTCGGTCGCTTCAGGCCCTACCTGAGGCGATTCCGTGACTAGTCCCCTCCCGATCCTGGGTTCATCCGGGACCCCGGGGCGCAGTGCGCGTAATGCTCAAGGTGAAGAGGAATATCCTCGATACTGGAGGCATGCATCGAAGATCACACGCGATCGTCTCAATGATCATCGCCCTTTCCCTTCTCGTGACATCGTGCGGCGAAGACGCCATGTCACCGGACGTCGAACTCGAAGCCCATTGGCAGTGCGACGTGCAGCGCATGACATTCGATGACCTCACCGCGCTCGACGCTGAACTCGAGACGAGGATCGCCGAAGCGGGTATGACAAGAGAGGACTACGCGGCGTTCAAGGAGCGTCTGGGCGAGTCCATCGACCTCCGCCGTGCCGTTGGCGAGGAGTACGACGAGTACTGCCACGAGTGAGCCGCGAGAGCGGTCAGCCTCCGTATATCTCGTCGACGACGGCCGCGTACTTCGAGGCAACCACAGACCGCTTCACCTTGAGCGTGGGCGTGAGTTCGCCGCCTTCAACGCTGAGATCCTCAGGCAGCACCCGGAACGTTCTGACGGCCTCTGCCCTCGACACAGCCTTGTTGGCATAGTCGACTGCGGACTGCACCGCGGCCAGGACCTTCGGATTCGTCGCCAAATCGGCAATCGGTACAACTGCAAGACCATTCGCTTCAGCCCATGACCCGATTGCGTCCGCGTCGAGTGTCACGAGCGCGGCAATGAACGGCTTCGCATCCCCGACCACCATCACCTGGCTCACAAGAGCGTGGGAACGCATCCGTTCCTCGAGTACCGCTGGTGCCACGTTCTTGCCAGCGGCGGTGACGATGATCTCCTTCTTCCTCCCGGTGATCGAGAGGTAGCCCTCGTTGTCGAGAACGCCGATGTCCCCTGAGTGGAACCAGTTGCCATCGCTGAACACCTCGCCCGTCGCAACTTCGTTGTTCCAGTAGCCGGAGAACACATGCCCTCCCTTGATGAGGACCTCACCGTCGTCTGCAATGCGGATAGATCCTCCCTGAATGGGTCTCCCAACGGATCCGACCTTGATGGCGTCGAGTCGATTGATCGTTGCTCCCGCTGTTGTCTCGGTCAGCCCATAGCCCTCGAGAATCGTGACACCCGCACCACGGAAGAAGTGACCGAGCCGGGCACCAAGCGGGGCACCACCAGAGATCGCGAAGCGGACGTCTCCTCCGAAGAGTGCGCGAATCTTCGAGTAGACAAGCTTGTCGAAAGCGCTGTGAGCAAGCTTCGTTCCGACCCGGATCTTGCCTCGCTGTACCCCTTGTGAGTAGGCGATGGCAATGCTGGCGGCCGTATCGAAGATCTTGCCCTTGCCATCGGCATCGGCCTTCTGCTTGGCACCGTTGTAGACCTTTTCGAACACGCGCGGCACCGAGAAGACCCAAGTGGGCTTGAACATCGGGAGTTCCTCAAGCAAGTTCGCAACGCCAGTCGAGTAACCGATCGTCACACCTTCCGATACTGCAAGAGCTTGGATCACCCTGGCGAAGATGTGGGCCAGCGGCAGAAACATGAAGGTCCGGTTGCCATCCGATACGAGCTCTGAGAACGACCCGTCGACCTGGGACACCTCCCACACGAAGTTGTGATGCGTCAACGCACATCCCTTCGGCATGCCTGTGGTGCCCGAGGTGTAGACGAGGGTTGCGAGATCATCATGGGCGATGCCAGCCACACGCCGGTCGACCTCGGCTCTCGCTTCGTCTGTCGCCATTGCCTTGAGCCGATCAACTGCATCCTCATCGATGACATACACAGAGTCGCAGTCCGGTACTGAATCGGCGATCGACTGATAGGCACTCAGCGTGTCCTCGTTCTCGGTGATCAACGCGACGGATCCCGAATCGCTGAGGATCCACTGCACCTGCTCGGCGGATGATGTTTCATAGATCGTCGTGGTAGCCGCACCTGCAGCCCAGATGGCGTAGTCGAAGTAGGTGAATTCGATTCGGGTACCGCAGTGGAGAGAAACACGATCGCCCTTCTCCACTCCTCCCGCAACGAGTCCCGCCGCAAGATCACGGACGGTGTTCCAGAACTCGGCGGTGGACACGTCAACGAACACATCGCCTTCCCGATAGGCGAGCGCCGGGAAGTCAGGCGACTCCTGCGCACGAGCCCTCAACTTCCGGACAACATTGACTTGCAGATCGACTTGTACTGCGCCAGGGGTTGTGTACGTCTTCATTGGGCCTCCCACGTGAGGCGCCGATGCTATCGAATGAGACGGGACCTTGCAGGAGAACCTTCGAAGTATCAGACGGAGAGGGATTCCCTGCTGTCAGCATCCGATTCGGTCATGCCCGACACGGGGGAAGTCGGCCTCCGCCGTCTCCGACTGAGGAACCATGCGAGGCTGCCTGTGACCACGGCAGCTCCGACAGCGATAACCAGGAACACCTGCACATTCGAACGCAGGAGAATCGAGCCGCCACCTGCAACGGGGCTTGCCCCACCCTGTGGGTCGAGCACCCACGATCCGATCCGGAAGAGCACCGCGAACGAGATCGCGGACAAGAGGATGCGTGTGGCGAGTGTTCGAGCCATGGCGAGGTGATCGTCGGACAACCAGACAGCCGCCGACCCTGTTGTCACAAGCGTGATGGCAGCCAGCACAACGATCAGGGACAGGAGCATTCGAGCGTCATCAACGACTCGCGCAACCGTTGCAGCGTCTCCCGTTGCCAAGTCGATGCTCTCCGCGTCGTCAAGCGCAGAGATAAGAGAGGATTCGTCGACTGACACGTCGTGTGCAGCAAGTCGTGCCGCAGCGATGGGGACAACAGGTTCGAGTGATCGGGCCAGATCGATGGTTGCAGCCTCTCCCTCGGAGGTGAAGAGTGCCCCGACGAACTGGTCGAGGACCGCAGCAACCGCAGCTTCAACTTCTGGGTTCCCCCGGAGTTCAGCCAGCACCTGCTCTGCTGTGTCGGGGTCGACGTCTGTTGAGGAAACAACACCGTCCTCGATCCACGAGTAGATCCTGTCGGTAGCCGCCTCGGCATTCACAACTGACCTCGCAGAAGCTTCGATGGTTGGCTCGTCATAACTGACTGCTCTACCCCACAGCCCTACGAGGAGCAAGGTCGTGGCCAACCCGAAGGCCCAAAGCACGACCGAAAGCGACCCACGGCGCGCCGAAGTGCGCCAGGTTCGATTGATCTGGTCGGGCATTGGTCTGTGCATAGCCACAAAGCGTATCCCCACCACGCTGTACCAGCCCCTGTTCTTCTCTGGCGTAGACCAGCGCCGCATGCGGCGCTGGTCTACGCCAGACGCCACGACGTCGGTACCTTCAGGTCGTGGATGCGATCCTCGATCTCGACCTGCTGATCAAGCAGATAGCCCTCGCCTTCGGCCTTGCCATGGTGCTCGGGAACGGGTTCGCCATCATCCAGCACCACAGAGGCAAGGCTCCCAAGGGCGAGACCGGTAAGTTCCGAACGGGTCGTGCCTACTGGCTCCTCGGCGTCGGCCTACTCATCGCGATCTGGGGCGCCGTCAGCCTCCTCTCCTGATGCCCCTTCCTTCTCCAAGTCCAACCGGGGAACCCTCAGGACATCGGTGACGGTTTTCCCTCAGGACATCGTTTACGGTTTGGATGATCCTTCCATCGATATGGGAGGTTCGAGATGGAGTTCGGTTCTGAAATTGATCGTCGTCGGGAAGCAGTCCGACTGGTCAGAGAAGGCGTTTCGAAAGCGGCTGCAGGTCGGAGGGTTGGCCGGACCCGGCAATGGGTCGACAAGTGGCTCCGGCGGTATAGCGAGCACGGCGACGCCGGTCTCGAGGATCAGTCCAGGGCCCCGAAGACACAACCGTCCAAGACATCACCTGGAACGGTTGCCAAGATCCTTACGACCCGCTCTGTGTTGGAGAGTCAACCCGAGGCATCGATCGGTGGCCTGTCGATCCTGGCCCAACTCGAACGTGACGGCTGGTCTGATATCCCGGCGGTGGCGACGATCGAACGGATCCTCACCGAAGCGGGTGTTGCCCGCCACAAACGCAAGCGTGACCGCTCAAAGGAGGTGAAGCTGCCGCTGCCCAACGTGTCAGGTCCCGGAGTGCTACAGCAGGCAGACTGGATCCAGGATCGGTACGTCACGTGTGGTATCTGTTTCCAGTCGATCCAGGTCGCAGACGTCGGGTCCCACGGTGTTGCATCGGGCCAGTACCTCGACCGCAAGATCCTCACCGCGGTCACGTTCTTGCTCGAGCGGGCATGGCCGAAACTGTCGATACCCCTTGCTATGACCGTCGATAACGCGTACGTCAAGACAACACATCCCAACAACCCGCTCACGAACTGGGTACGACTCTGTCTCTTTTTCGGAGTTGAAGTCATCGTCGGGCCACCCGCACGACACGGCTGGACCAACTACATCGAAGCGGTCAACAACGAATGGCAGAATCGCACCATCAGAGCCATCCACTTCAACAACCTCGACGAACTCAGACAGGGGTCGAACCGGGCCGTTGACTGGCTCAACACCTGCCGACCCATCCACGACCCCGACCTGGTCGGGACCCGCTACCCAGCCGAATACATCCAACAACACGCCAACAGTCTGCGTTGGCCGCCCACCATCACCATTGCTGACTATCTCAACTTGAAAGGTGAACTCGTCCTCCCCGTAAGCGACGGACGTATCACATTCATTCGACACGTCACCGACCGCCACACCATCAAAGTCGCACTCACCCACTGGCCCGTCCCCGCCACGATCCCGATCGGAGGACTCGTCACCGCCACCATCACCACCAGAAACCAACAACTCAAGATCCGGCACCAAGCAGAACCAGTCGCCAAATTTGACTACCCAATCAAACACACCATCACCCAGCCCTACTACCCGCCAACAGCCACCAGCCTCCTCCACCACGTGTAAACGATGTGATGAGGGACATAGAGCCTCTACAAACCGTCACCGATGTGGTGAGGGTTCCCCCAACCGCGTATGGTTAATCCATGCGCATTGGACTCATCAACCAACTCAGTGGCCGCCCCAACGCCGACAAACCAGCACCGACATGGGAATCGATCTCCCAACGAGCGAGCACTGCCGAAGTAGTCGGATTTGATTCGTTCGTCTACGAGGACGGGCTCCTGTACAAGTACAGCGCGCCCTATGACGGTCTCTGGGAAGCGGTCTCGATCTCCGGAGCCCTCGCGGCATCCACCAACACGATCGACTTCGGTCCGTCCGTCTTCAACATGCCGTATCGATCGCCCGCGATGCTGGCGAAGATCGCCGAGACCCTCGACGAGATCTCGGGAGGGCGGTTCATCTTCGGGATTGGGGCAGGAAACACTCCCGATTCGGACTACGAGGCGTTCGGATTCCCAACCGACAAGCGGTACTCCCGGTTCGCTGAGGCTATCGAAATCATCCACACGTTGCTCACGAACGGTGAAGTGGACTTCGTCGGCGAGTATCACTCGGCAAGGGAGTCTGAGCTCATCATGCGGGGACCGCGTCCTCAGGCTCTACCTATCACCATCGCAGCCGGAGGCCCGAAGATGCTGCGCCTCGTCGCTCAATACGCGGACGCGTGGAACTGGTGGGGATGGGACGAGACGATCGAGCAGATCACGGAACGCATCACTCCGATCATCGACCGGCTCGACCAGGCCTGTGTCGACATCGACCGCGATCCCGCGACGCTCGCCCGCACGTTCGACCTGTACTCGGTCGTGCCGCCCGGCTTCTCCAACGAGAGTTCGGACATGAAGCAACCCGTGAGTGGAGATTTCGACTCAATCGCCGAGTTCCTCATCGATCTGCATCACCTCGGCTTCTCCGAGATCCGCTGCGATCTCACCGACAAGACGATCGCCAGCATCGAAGCCATGGCCCCGTCGTCGACCTAGTCCACGCCCACTGACCGCCGCTCCGCGACCAGGCTTCTGGCGTCCAGGAGGGCCTTGGTTTCAAGTGAGGGACGCAAGAAGGCGCGTTGTCTCGTGAGGTTTCTCGATCCACCCGTTGAACTGCGGCGCTGCGCGGCGTCTGAACCTACACAACGACTCGCGGAGGAATCATGCGACAATTGAGCAAGGCAGTTCTGCTGGGAATCATGGCATCGGCACTCATCGCCCTGCCAGCAACTGCCGGTAATGGGGACGACGCTGCAAAGGACCAGGCTCGGGAGCAAGTCCAAGCTCAGGTTCAGAACAACACATGCACGAACGACTGCGAAGCAACACAAACCCGCACGCAGGACCGAGACCAGATTCGTACCCAGGACGGCTCCTGTGACGAAGCCTGCGAAGGTGACATGGTGCAGATGCAGATCAGGTTGCAGCTGCAAGAAGAGGGAAACGAAGGACCGCTCACCATCGGGCATCTGTACCGTTACATGGCATCAGATTCCGAGGCCGGCTACATCCATCGTGTTCACGAGATGTGCCCGAACCTCTTCATGCCCGTATAGTCAATCAACAGACGGGAATCCATGCGTGATGACCGCCTGACCGACGAGCTGGTAGATCAGATACGAGAACGAGACCAGGAAGCGTTCTCCACGGTCTACCAGCTTCTCGCGTCCGATCTTTTGTCGTTCGCTGTCGGCATGTTGCGGGACCGCGGTGCGGCGGAGGATGCCGTCCAACAGAGCTTCCTCGAACTGGCCAGGGCGGCACACACGATCGAGGGCGATGCACGTTCGTTGCGGTCGTGGCTGTACCGGAGCGTCCGATTCTCCTGTCTCGACGAGATCCGACGTCGCAGCCGACACCCGGAGGAGCCGACCGAAGTACTTCCCGAAGAGGGAACGATGGACCCGGAACTCCTCGATCCGCAACTCCGGGACGCCCTCATGGAACTCCCCGTGCGACAGCGCACGATCGTTACGTTGCGCTACGTGATCGGATTCTCAGTCGGCGAGATCGCAGAGATCGTAGGGACGACACGCGCAGGCGTGTACGCCTCGTCGACACGAGCAGAGAGACAACTGCGCAAATTGATGGAGGGCGTAGAAGATCCGCCCTCGTCGGCGTCTGAACAGATGAACACAATGACAGGAGAGGAGGGGACATGAGAGATCACATGAAGAAACGCCTCGCTGAGCTTCAAGTAGACATGAACGCAGAGACCTCGCAGCGCCACATCGCAGAGATCGGGCGCGAAGTCACGTCGCCTTCGGCTGTAGCGCTGCCACGAAGAGTCCGCTCGATCAGGCGGATGGGCCTTGCCATCGCCGCTGCCACGATCCTCCTCATTCCCGTCGCCGCCTTCGCATCGGACAATGCAGTGCCGGGTGAGCTCCTGTACCCCGTCAAGCTCACGACCGAACGTGTC
>CBETWC010000059.1:0-8018 GCA_965539925.1 uncultured bacterium | reverse complement strand
GTGATGGCAGGTGTTGGTGCACCTGCTCCGCAGGCGCAGAGTCAAGAGTCAAGAGTCAAGAGTCAAGAGCCAGCGGCACCGGCGGCACCGACAGGGCCACCGCCGGGGGTGCGTACGCAGCGTCTGTTGACGGTTGTCAAGGCTGGCGCGATCCAGGGTGCAGGGAAGGAGCCTCAGGACAAGGTCAATGTGTGGCCGCACCTGCTGGCCATCGAATTCGTTGCTCTGCTCGTGATGCTTGCGTTCCTGACGCTTCTGTCGGCATTCGTGGACGCGCCACTCCTCGAGTTCGCCAACTTCAACGAGCAGCCGAACCCTTCGAAGGCACCGTGGTACTTCCTCGGCCTCCAGGAGTTGCTTGCGTACTTCGATCCACAGGTTGCGGGCGTCATCATTCCCGGCTTCGGACTGGCTGCATTGGCATTCATCCCGTATATCGACCGGAATCCATCGGTGAGGCCGTCCGATCGCAAACTTGCGATCTCCATCTTCACGATGTTCATCATGGGTGCGGCGGTGGTGACGATCTTCGGGTCATTCTTCCGAGGGCCGGGGTTCAACTTCATATTCCCGTGGAGAGACGGGATATTCTTTGACGATCTCAAGACGATTCTCGAATGAGTGATTCTCCATGAGCGCAACCAACATCTTCATCCTGATCATCGTCATTGCGGCAGCGATCGCAGCATTCGGCATCATCGCTGTTGCGAGCCGACGCAAGGATTCAGAGGGAGCCATCACCCAGGGCGAGCTCGACCGCAAGGCAGCAAGGGCGGACCGGGCCAGGCACAAGGCCATGGAGCAAGTTGGCACTGTCGAAGAGGGCGGTACTGCCGAAGAAGGCGGTGTTGCCACGGCCACTCTGGTTGATGCCCCAGCCGAGTATGTCGACGATGAGCCACGCATTGAGATCACCGCGGACGAGTACGGCGTCACGCGTCGCAAGTTCTTCAACAGGGCGATAGGGGCAGTCTTCGGCCTGTTCATGCTCCAATTCGCTCTTGCGAGTCTCGCCTTCATGTGGCCGAAGCTCAAAGGTGGCTTCGGTACACCGATCATCGCGGGAACAGTCGACGCTCTCAAGGCCGAGGTACAGCAGGGCGGCACGGTCATCCCGAAGTTCGTGCCTGCAGCACAGTCGTGGGTGGTCCCATTCGACATGTCCAAGCTGGCCGGTTCCTCGTTCGAAGCCACCCCATTCGTCGTTGCCGGCGGCGAGGCCGACGGTGTGGGACTCATGGCACTCTGGCAGCGATGTGTCCATCTCGGCTGTCGCGTGCCATCGTGTGAATCGTCTCAAGGCTTCGAATGCCCATGCCACGGTTCCAAGTACAACAAGCACGGCGAGTACGCGTCCGGGCCGGCACCACGCAACCTCGACCGGTTCAGCGTCAGAGTCAACAGCGCTGGGGAGCTCGTGATCGAAACGGGGACTGTTGTGCAGACGGCAAGATCCAAGAACAAGACAGCGGCCTATCCACAGGGCCCATTCTGCGTGGGGTAATGACACAGTGCACTACTTGAACATCGTGCTCGCCGCAGGGAGCGAGGGAGCGGGGTCGGCCGCATCGAGCGGAGGACTCGGAGTCGGCGCCTACGCGTTGATGCTCGTCGTTGTCCTTCTTCTGGTCTGGATGGCGTATCTCTATCTCAACTCTCGTCGGTCCAAGGCAGCGTCCCAGGAAGCCGCACCTTCGAACCTCTCGCCGGGGGCCTCGGACGATGAACTCGAGAACAAGAAACTCACTCGTGTGCTGCGCGCAGCGCTCTTCGGTTCAGCTCTCATGGCGATCGTCATGCCCTGGTACGCGTTGAACGAGCCGGGGCGCCAGGAAGCGTTCGCAGAATCGACGGTCGAATTCGACATCGAGGAAGGTGCCCATCTGTACAGCGTGGAAGGGTTCGAGTGTGCTGCCTGCCATGGGCCGATCGGAGGTGGCGGCAGCAACGAGTGGGTGGAGGTCCGCTCGGGGGTTGATACCAACTGGGCTGTCCCTTCGATCAACGACGTCTTCTACCGATACGACGAAGATGAGGTCCGCCACTGGGTCGTGTTCGGCCGCGCGGGGACGGCAATGCCTTCCAACGGCCTTGAAGGCGGCGGGTCGATGACCGTTCAACAGGTCGACCAGATCATGGCCTACATCAACTCGATCCAGATCACCCAGGAAGAGGCGTTCGCCAAGACCGAGGGCACAGTGAGCCGTGCTCTGACGCAGATCGAAGTTGGCGAAGAGGTGACTCAGAGGTTCATCAATCTCCAGACCATCCGGATAGACGAGGTGAATGCCGCTCCTGAGAAGATCGCTGTGGTCGGCGGTTTCCCTGACGACATCAAGGACCTGCTGCAGGGTCCCGGTACATGCACCGACGCGTCCGCCGAGCTGGTCAACACCACATGTGCACAGCCAGGAGTCGACACCGACCGCGATGGTCTCACCGATGAGGCGGAGAAGGGCCTCACAGCAATGGCTGCGAGCTCATACGAGCAATTGACCGAGATCGTCCAGTTGGCCGGTGAGATCACCTATGAGTTCGTATCAAAGAGCATCTACGACGTGCAGTTCGACCCCGACGATGCGTTCACGAACGGAGGCGGGGACCTCGATGAAGCTGAGGATCTTCTGTCGCACATCGAGGAAGATGTGCTCCTCCTTTCAGTGACGGCTGACCGCCAGGACAACTTCCTCGAAGGGCTCACTTCCGGTCTTGCCTTCTTGGAAGACGCGATGGAACAGCGTCGTTGGGAGATCAACTTCGCTGAGGTCGCCGGCAAGATGGGAGTCTCGGAAGATGACGCGGAGCTCGCCGTCGGGCTCTTCAACGGATATTGCGCCAGGTGCCACACGGCTGGCTACTCGGCGGGAGCGCCATTCATCCAAGCATCAGGCTCCGGTGCCTGGGGTCCGTCGCTGATCAACGGACGTGCGCTTGTGCAATTCCCTGACATCGCTGACCAGATCAAGTTCGTGACCGACGGCTCAGAGAACAGCAAGAGTTTCGGTATCAACGGACTTGCGACAGGCCGCATGCCTGCGTTCGGGAAGATCTTGTCGAAGGAACAGATCGAACTGATCGTCATGTATGAGAGGTCGCTGTGATGGGACGTTTCCTCGGTCTTGTACGGCGCGACGAGTCGGGTCTCTCCAAGCTGGAATTGGTTGGGCTGGTCGCCTTCGTTGTATCGGTCCTGTCATTGGTTCCGTTCATTCGCGAATTCGTTGTCAATCTCATCGGCATCGTGTTCGGACAGGTGGACCCAGAGACAGGGCACCCGAACGACTTCTCAACCGCCATGCGCGGATTCGCAGTCGCCGGAGGAGCGGTGATCGTTTTCATCGGATCTGGTTGGCTGCTCCTGTGGACGAACCTCGGCAAGCGCCTCGCGTTCCTCCTCACCGGTGCAGCCACGTTCGGCTGGCTCGTCATCAACGGCATCCTCTTCGTCGTCTACGCCCCGCGCGGTATACGACCTGAGAACCTCGAGGGCCTCAACGCCATGCAGGTACGCCTCCCCGCGATCGCAATGACAGCAGGCTCGCTCGTCCTGATGCTGATGTTCCTCACCGCCCTCAGCCGCTACGAGTCCGACGCCGAATAGCGTCTGGCGTTCGGAATAGTGCGACAGATTGTCCTCCCTTCAGGGAGGACGGAACAGCGACGAAGTCGATGTTCAGGAGGGGGTGCGAGCCTGCGAGCCCGGTACGGCAAGATCTCCACGACCTCAATCCACCCCAATGCTCTGGGCCCTCGGGCGGTGCTCGGTGGCGTGCCGCTTGAGGCTCGCAGGCTCGCACTCCCTCCTCGCTCGCTGCGCTCGCGTGTCCTCCCTGAAGGGAGGACGACAGAGCAGACCGTCGCACGATCGCGCGATACGCCACCCTGAAGGTGGGACGACGCGCCGACTATCCGCCGACCTTGTCGATTGAGGTTGACGGTTGGCCGGGCACCGTTAGCATCCCGCTGACAGATCCCACTCCCACGATCGCAGAGTCGCGTATGACATGGACACCTGATAGCTGGCGGACGAAGCCCATCCAGCAGCAACCGGTTTACTCGGATGCGGAAGCCGTCGCGTCGGTGGAAAAGGAGCTTGCCGGTTCACCTCCACTCGTCTTTGCTGGGGAGGCACGGCGCCTGCGCAAGCAACTTGCCTCAGTTGCGAAGGGAGAGTCATTCCTGCTCCAGGGTGGCGACTGTGCTGAGTCGTTCGCAGAATTCCACGTTGACACGATCAGGGACACCTTCAAGCTGATCCTTCAGATGTCGGTGGTCCTCACGTATGGCGCATCGATGCCTGTCGTGAAAATCGGTCGCATGGCAGGGCAGTTCGCGAAGCCGAGGTCATCTGATCTCGAGACCAAGAACGGCATCTCGCTGCCGAGCTATCGCGGTGACATCGTCAACGACATCTCGTTCGATGCCGAGGCCAGGAAGCCTGATCCGAGTCGGCTGATCAGGGCATATCACCAATCCGCCCTCACCTTGAATCTTCTCCGAGCATTCGCCCAGGGTGGCATGGCAAATCTGGAACAGGTCCACCGGTGGAATCTTGAGTTCGTCAAGGACGGAACGCAGTCGGCGCGCTACGAGAAAATGGCGAATGAGATCGATACGTCGCTTGCGTTCATGCGGGCGATAGGGATCACACCCGAGTCGGTACGGGAACTCCGCGAGACCGACTTCTACACGAGCCACGAAGCGCTCCTACCGGGCTATGAGCAGGCCCTCACAAGGGTGGATCACATCTCGGGTGACTACTACGCCACTTCGTCGCACATGCTGTGGATCGGTGACAGGACTCGTCAGCTCGACGGTGCCCACGTCGAGTTCCTCCGAGGCGTCGAGAACCCGATCGGGTTGAAGTGCGGGCCATCGCTTGATCCAGAGGATCTGATCCGCCTGGCCTCGATCCTCGACCCCCACAACGAGCCCGGCAGGCTCACACTCATCACCAGACACGGCGCAGACGACGTGGAACAGTATCTCCCACCGCTCGTCGAGGCCGTGGAGCGTGAAGGGCTCGAGGTCGTATGGTCGTGTGATCCCATGCATGGCAACACGATCATCTCGTCCACTGGCTACAAGACCCGGCCCCTCGAGCGTGTTGTCGCTGAGATCCAGGGCTTCTTCTCCGTGCACCGGTCGATGGGTACGCACGCAGGAGGCGTCCACATCGAGCTCACAGGCAAGAACGTGACCGAATGCACCGGTGGCGTTGCAAGAATCGGCGAGGAGAACCTTGCTGATCGGTACCACACCCACTGCGATCCAAGACTCAACGCAAGCCAATCGCTGGAACTCGCGTTCCTTCTCGCAGATGAGTTGAAGGCAAGAAACGATGTCAGGAGCTGACCAGCCCGAGGTTCTGATCGGTGTCGAGCTTGGTGGCACGAAGATGGTCGTGGCGGCAAGCATCGATGGAATCGAACTCGATGCGCGTGAGCAGTTGCCAACGAGGGATCCCGATTCGACGATCGCCTTGATCCGTGAAGCGATCGAGACGGTTGCTGGTGGCCGTCAGATCGGGTCGATCGGCCTCGCCTCATTCGGTCCCATAGATCTCCGTCGTCAGAGCCCTGACTACGGTCGACTGGTCAACACACCAAAGCCCGGTTGGTCGGGTGTCGATGTCATTGGAGGCATCACCGAAGCCTTTGATGTGCCGTTCATGGCCGACACCGACGTTAATGCTGCCGTGATGGCGGAGAAGCTGCATGGCGCTGGGATCGGCTACGACCACGTTGCATATCTCACCATCGGCACCGGTGTTGGAGGGGGTATCTGGTCCAATGGTCGTGTGCTCCATGGCGCGAACCATCCAGAGATCGGTCACATCAGGGTTCCCAGACAGCTTGAGGACCATCACGCGAGTTCATGCCCGTTCCATGATGACTGCCTGGAGGGAATGGCCTCCGGTACGGCTGTCCGTGAACGGTGGGGAGTTCAAGCCGAGAATCTCGACCATCTCTTGCCTGCCGCAACACGCCTCGAGGCCTGGTACCTCGCCAGAGGGATCGCAGGGTTGTGCGCGATCATCCCCGTCGAGATGGTGATCATCGGGGGTGGGCTCGCCAAGCTGCCCGGCCTACACGCAGAGGTGGCCACGGCATTGGATGAGGCTTCAGGGAGGTACCCACCGATCCCGTTCGCCGAAGGTGGCCCCTTGGTGACAACCCCGGTTCTCGGTGATGACGCTGGTGTTCGAGGTGCGATCGAATTGGCGAAACTGGCGTTCTAGCACTCAGTCGGGGAACGTTCGCGGACAGAGCGCGCTAGACCATGATCGGCAGCGTTGCGAGGATGACCAGTCCAACGATGAGCGTGACGACGCCGAAGCCGAGCACGATCACGCGGTTCCGAGGACGGTTCATCTTCGAGCTGACGCCAGCGAAGAAGAGCACAGAGGCGAACAGCACCATCGTGAGCACGTAGTTGTCCCCGTTCTGGTTCGCCGTCCGTCCGTCGATGGCCTTCTGATCGGCGAGCGCTGCAAGCTCGTCCGCTCTGGCCCGCTCGGCAACGACATACTCACTCATCTCGAACGGCGACTTCGGGGCGTCGTCGTTCGACACGGGTTCCGTGGCAAGCCAGGCATCGACGGCGGGGAGGAACTCGTCCCTGAACCGCTTGTAAAGGAAGCCCGACACCGTGCCATCCACAGTTGTGTAGGGGTTGAGCGACGCCTCGGTGATGTCACCGGATGCCAGTTCGTCGCTTATCGCCGTTACCCAGTCGATGTACATCGCGGCATCGATCTGCACGAGTTGCCCACCTGCAGTGTCGGCTCTCGTCGACTCGGTACGCGCTGCCCCTGCCTCGGCGAAGTTGATGGACTGTTCACCGCCCCACTTGCCGGATTGGAAACCGGACCACGCGGTGAGGATCGTGGCGACGGCAAGGACGACCGTTGCAATCAGCTCGATACGGTCGTTCGAGCCCCAGAGGCTGCTGATCTTTGATCTTTCGGACATGGCGGCATGTTATCCGGTACCCAGAGCGTTACGCGCAACCTCCGCGTGCCGTTGGTCTCGACGAGCAGAGGTGTCTGGAGACGACGTCCCAGACGGAACCGTGAGCGAGCTCGTGGCGCATCGATCGAAGTGTCTCGAGGAACGTGGGGATAGCGGCAGTCACAGACATCGGATTTGGACGCGACAGCTCTAGCACGGATTCCTCCGGACGCAGAACGAGCACATCGGCATCCGGCCAGGCCTGCTTGATCATCGCGCGCTCGGTTGCGAGTGCCGAACGGCCCACTTTGTCGAACACATCTTCATAGAAGTGGCCACCAGAGCGGGGGACATTGGCAGCGAGCGGAGCAACGATCAGGATGAGATCGAGTGGCTCTGGATTGGCCAACAGGAGGTCAGCGCTCGTTCCGCTTGCGAGACCGCCGTCTGCGTACCAACGCCCGTCGATCTGGACCGGTTCGTAGACGAACGGCACGGCGCTCGATGCTGCCACAGCATTCGAAAGGGAGACCGAGGGCGCGGCCTCTGTTCCAAAGGGCACGCGTGTTCGCAGTTCTACGTCGTATGCCACGAGCGCCGTTGGCTTTGTTGGCCATGTGTCAGCGAGCGGTCCGATGGCTTGATGAACCCAATCCTCGAGGCCATCCGTGCGGTACATGCCCGGACTCCCAAGGGCGACGTGAAGGCTCGGTTGTCTGATCGCTGGCAGAAGGCCCCTGCGAAGCCAGCGAATGGCACCGCGAGGAGCACTTCGGCGATACATGTAGCCGTTGAGCCAGTCGTGGATCTCCTCTCGGGTCTCGCCTGTGCCAGCGAAAGTATCGAGGTGGAGCGCGTCTCCTCTGACCATTGCTCCAACGAATGCACCGGAGGAGGTTCCCACGAGGACTTCCGCTTCATCGGGGTGCCATCCGGTGGCCATCTCGATCGCGAGCAGCGTCCCGAAGTGGAACGCTGCGCCTGTGATGCCGCCACCACCGAGGACGAGTCCGACCTTGCTCACGATCGGGAGCATACCGACCGCAGGCTTGGGTCCTCGGTTCT
>CBETWC010000058.1:0-8089 GCA_965539925.1 uncultured bacterium | reverse complement strand
CCGATGGGCATCACCTTCTGGCCGAATACCGACCCGAGCCAGGCCATCGAATGCGACGCAGCGTCATGGACCGTCACGATGGGAGCGGAGCGTTCACCCGGTCGGATGAGGTCTCCCATGTGGCCCGCCCCCGAAGGCACAGACGCTGACTGTCTGGCAACAACCAACTCGTCCAGCCAGCCGCGGTACAGGCGATTGAGGCTCGTGATGTCGATCACGGTTGTTGCCACACCCTCCTGTTCCAAAAGGTCGGCGGCGGCGAGTACCTCGGGCATGACGGGTCCCGAGGCAGCGATGATCAGTGGCTCACCGGCGCCGGGCTCGCGCAGCCGATAGCCGCCAGCGAGCACGTGCGTGCGCAGCTCCGTATCCCCGATGCGTTCAGCGAGTTCGTTGAACGGTGACTGGTCGATGGGTCGCGTCGACATGCGGAGGTAGAGGCTTGAACCGTTCGGGTCCGACAGGCGCTCCACGCCTTCGAGCAGCAACCAGTCGAGTGCTTTGGCGTAGGTCGGTTCAGCTTGGACGATGTCGGGAAGCTCCAAGCCGACAGACGGCGTGATCGAGGACTGGTGGGCGCCACCCTCCGGAGACAGGGTCACTCCTGCCGGTGTGCCGGCGACGATGAACCGTGATCCGTTGTACAGCGAGTAGATCAGGGCGTCGAGGCCGCGGAGAACGAACGGGTCATATACGGTCCCAATAGGGATGAGCATCTCTCCGTGGTGGTCATGGGAGAGTCCCAGCTGACCGAGGAGCAGGAAGAGGTTCATCTCTGAGATTCCGAGCTCGATGTGGTGCCCGGTGGGTCCCGGTTTCCACTTGAGCACGCGGTCCTGTTCGAAGTAGTCGTGACGTTCGGTGGCGGCGTACACGCCGTGGGCGTTGATCCAGCCTCCGAGATTCGTGGAGACGGACACATCCGGGGATACGGTGACGAGGCGTCGAGCAAGCTCCTCGTCCTTACCGAGTTCGACGAGGACTCTGCCGAACGCCTCCTGCGTGGATTCCTTCGGCTTGTGCCGTACGTTGGTTCCATCCGGCACGGCCAGTCGCGGTCGTGGGGGAGTGGGTTCGTTGTTGACCTCGTCTCCGACTCTCGAGCAGATCGTGGCATGCGGGGTCCCTGGCGTGAATCTGTCCCACTCGGTTTCGGCGGTCAATCCGACCGTGGCGCGCAGCTCGTCGATCTGTGCGGTGCTCATGAGAGCCGAGTGGTTCATCGGGTCTCCGACAATTGGGAGGCCCCATCCCTTGATCGTGTAGGCGAAGACAACACTCGGTCGGTCGGTAACGGCATCGCACTCGCGGTAGGCATCGATGAGGACTTTGAGGTCATGTCCTCCGAGGTTCTGAACGACGGACGCAAGATCGTCATCGCTGACGGCAGCGAGGACGTTGACGACGTCCGGTTCGGCATTGGCGAGGAATCGTCTGCGGAGTTCTGCCCCGGTGTATGCGAAAAGACTCTGGTACTCCTCGTTCGACATGGCATCGATGTGGCGACGCACAGCATCTCCGTCGGGCATCTTGAATAGGGCCTTGAGCTTGGTGCCGTACTTGGCCTCGACGACGTGCCACCCGGAGTCGCGGAAGAAGCTCATCAGTCGCTGGGCCTGGATTCCGGGAATGATGCGGTCGAGGCTCTGTCGGTTGAGATCCACCACGAGCATGACATTGCCGAGTCCTTGCAGCGCCGGATCGGCGATTGCCTCCCATACGTTGCCCTCGTCGAGCTCGGCGTCACCGGCGATGGCGATGAACCTGGCGGACGGTCGCGGCTCGAAGTGATCGTCGACATACCGACGAGTGGCCGCGGAGAACAGGGGGGCCATTGCACCGAGGCCGACAGATCCCGTTGAGAAGTCCGAGACATCGGGGTCCTTCGTGCGCGATGGGTAGGCCTGCAGACCTCCGAACTGGCGCAGTGTCGTGAGATAACTGCGATCCAGCTCACCAGTCAGGTACTTGATCGAGTGGTACAGCGGCGAAGCATGCGGCTTGACAGCGACCTTGTCATCACCGCCGATGTGAGCGAACCACAAGGCGGTCATGATCGTCGCCATGGATGCACACGATGCCTGGTGTCCGCCGACCTTGATTTCGGTCGCACCGCGTCGGTTTGCATGGTCGATCATGCGAGAGGAGAGCCACAACAGTCTCTCCTCGATCTTCTCCAGCGCGTCGAAGTCGATGTCCTCGATCGGTACTGCTCTGCTGGACGCCGTCACGTGTACTCCATTCGAGCCTGCAGGCTAGAGAGGAATCGCGCCCACAGTGTCCTGTGTCACGTGATGTGTTGTCGCGTTCCATCGCCTGTATCGCATCCGCACGCTTAGCCTCTCGCTTCGAATGAAAGGTTCCCAATGAAACGACTTCTGGCTCTTGCAGCCGTGTTCTCCCTGTTTGTCGCTGCGTGCAGCGGCACCGATGATGTTGTGGCTTCTGTCAATGGAGAGGACATCGTGTATTCACAGGTTGAGATGCTTGCTCCCGATACAGATGACGATTCGTTCGCCGCTGACTTCACGCGCTACTTGTCTGTAGTCATTCAGTGGGAAGCCATCTCGCAGGCGGCAGCGGCGGATCATGGGATCGAGCCGACGGCCGAGGAGATAGATGCACGGCTCGATGAGCTTGTCGCCGGGCAGGGTCAAGGAGCGACGCTTGAGGACTACCTCGCCCAGGTGAATGCTTCCGAGGACGGAATCCGTCTGTTCGCCGAGCAGCTGATCATCCAGGATGCCATCCAGGCCGTGCTGGGCGCTGAGGGCGAGTTGATCAGCGACGAAGTCGTCAACGATGAACTGCTCAACAACCCCCTCACGTGGACCGTGGTGTGTGCATCGCACATACTCGTGGCAACCGAGGACGAGGCCAACGCAGCACTGGAGAGGCTCGACGCGGGTGAGGAATTCGCTGTCGTCGCTCAAGAGACTTCCATCGATTCTGTCTCAGCAGCCATTGGCGGCGATCTCGGATGTAGCGCGCCAGTGGGTTACGTCGAGGAATTCGCTGCTGCCACCATGGAAGCCGAGATCGATGTCGTGACTGACCCCATCGAGTCCGAGTTCGGATATCACCTCATTCTGGTCAACCAGCGTGAGGAAGCCACGCCGGACGTTGTCCAGCTGGCCCTGCAAAGAGACGCTCTCACCACCGCTGTCGATGATTGGTTCCTTGGTGTCATCGAGGATGCTGCCGTTTCGGTCCCCGAAGACATCGGGTTGTGGGTTACCGAGCCGACTCCTCAGGTTGTAACGGTTAACTGAAGAAGAGCTATCAGCTTTCAGCCATCAGCTATCAGCCAGCGAAGCAGGGAAGAGGCTGTCGGCTATCAGCTATCAGCCAGCACTCGGACGGCGAAGCCGTCGCTTCTGCCTGACGCCTGACGCCTGATTCCCTAATTCCTTATCACGGCGTATCTGACGCCGATAGGGACATATGGCTTGGAAACGGACTCTCGTTGTAGCTCTTGCTGCTGTTGCGTTTGTTGGGGTGTTTGCTGGGGGCGCGTTTGCTGTTGATCTGGGGGAGGACGTCGACTATGAGCTCGTTTTCCCGATAGACGGACCTCACCACTTCTCGGATACGTTCTGGGCCGGAAGGTCACATGGTTTCCACACCGGCCAAGACCTCATGGCCGACAAGATGACGCCGGTCGTGGCTGCCGCTTCTGGTGTGGTGCGGCTGGTGAACTGGACCAGCAGTGAGCACATGAACCCCGACAGGTGTTGCTCACTGGTGATCAAGCATGACGATGGCTGGGAGAGCTGGTACATCCACCTCGACAACGACACCACCGGCACCGACGATGGGCAGGGTTGGGGCATCAAGCGTGCGATCAAGCCCGGCGTCCGTGTCGAGGCCGGCCAGCACATCGCGTGGGTCGGCGACAGTGGAAACGCCGAAGACACGGCACCTCATGTGCACTTCGAACTCCATGACCCTTCTGGTGTTGTGGTCAACCCGTACAGCTCCTTGGTCGCTGCCGGGGGGAACGATGTGGGGACGGGCCCAAGAGACCCTCTCATCGGCGGAGCCAGAGTGCTCAGCAGGGGCCTTCACGGTGCAGATGTACGGGCGCTGCAGGTTGCCCTTGAGTCACTCGATCGTTCGGTCGGCGGAATCGACGGCAGATTCGGACCGTTGACCGAGACTGCGGTCAAGGCCTTCCAATCAGATTTCGGGATTGACGTCGACGGAGTCGTGGGTCGATCCACAAAGGCCGCAATCGCAGGCATCAATCACGAGGATGAGACCGGGGCCGTGCTGTCAGTCGGTACTCGCGGCGATGGAGTCCGAACGCTTCAAGTCACACTGAGCGACGAAGGGTTCGACGCTGGGCCAGCGGACGGAATCTTTGGTCCGTTGACACTTCGAGCAGTCCTGTCATTCCAGAAGTACAAGCAACTGTGGGTGGACGGCCTGGTCGGCCCCCGCACGAAGTCTGCCCTCGGCATGGGATGAGCGTTGAGCATCCCGCACCCGACAGCCCTCTCTCCCGCTCGCCCCGGGCGAGCTCGATTCACCAAACGCAAAACCCTCCACGCTCTAGCCTTGGGATATGACTGAATCGGTGGGCAGATCTGAGACACGATCTGGTGTTGCTGCTGCGGCGCTTGGCGCCCTACTGCCAGGTCTTGGACACGGCTACCTCGGCAGGTGGTGGCGGGCCGCAGCCATGGCAGTACCGACTCTGGCGCTCTTGACGCTCGTCGTTGTTGCAGCGCGCACACCGAGGTTCGAACTCCTCGGTTTCCTGGTCACGCCGGCAGTTCTGCGCGGGATTCTCGTCGCCAACCTTGTGGTGGTGGTGTGGCGTGTGGCTGCGGTTGCCGACCCGTATCGAATCAGTCGTGGCTCCCACACCGCGTGGACCACGATGACTGTCATGCTCTTGGGGTTCCTCGTCGCCCTTCCCCATGTCGTCATTGCCAAGTACACACTTGATGCGGCATCAGTGCTGGATCAGGTGTTCGTCACCGGAGAACCGACGCCTCTTGTATCCCTTGACGATCCGACCAGCGGCATATCACCCGCCATCGCTGACGCAACGATTGTTGAGGTGCCGGATCCGGCTTCGGCGGTCGCGTTCACCATTCCTGGGCCGCGGTCGCGGATGCTCTTCACCAGAGGGGTCGGGGATCCGTTGGCTATCGAGATGGCCAGGACCCCGCGCGATCGAGGACCCGCCCCTCTGGCCACGATCCTCCCCGAGGATTTCGACGACATCGATCGGCTCACGATCCTCCTTGTTGGAGGTGACGGTGGACCAGGCCGCTCAGGGAACCGCGCCGACAGCATCATGGTCGTGACGCTCGACACCAAGACGGGCAAGTCCGCAGTGTTCGGGATCCCGAGGAACATGACTCACGTGCCTCTACCTGAGGAGTGGTCCACTGCATTCGTGGACATCGAGAAGAAGCTCACGCCCTGGGACGAGCGGAGACAGTGGACCGACGATGATGGCGATGGCGAGCCGGACCAGTTTGAGCCGTGCCACTGCTTCCCGGATCAGATCAACGCGATCTACCCGTACACGCGTAAGTGGGTGGACACGTATCCAGACGAGGTGGATCCAGGGCTTGCGGCGCTCAGGGACACGCTCCAGATCATGCTCGGCATCAAGATCGATTACTACGCGATGGTCAACATGTCAGGCTTTGTGCGCCTCGTCGACGCGCTTGGAGGCGTGCAAACATACGTGACCGGTTATGTCCAGACGGAGGTCTCGCCTGCAAGGGAGGGGGAGGAGTGGATCGAGGTCGACCTCAGTCCGGGATGGCAGCGGCTCAGTGGTCACGAAGCCCTTGCCTACGTCCGCGAACGCAAGTCCGTCTCTGACTACACGAGGATGAAGCGCCAACGTTGCCTGCTCAAGGCTGTCGCCGCCCAAGCCGATCCGCTCACCATCGCAACCAGGTTCTCAGCCATCTCCAGAGCCGTTGGATCCTCTGTGAGGACCGACATTCCGCTCGCTCTCCTTCCGGCGTTGCTCAGAGATGCATCCTCGCTCGACTTCAGCGACATCGCCACCATCGGGTTCGTTCCTCCCTACTACACCCCAAAGGTCGACTATCGCGGCAAGCCAACACCCGACCTCCTCCGAATCCACGCCATGGTCCGCTGGGCCCTCAGTGCCGAGGCCAACACCGAATACGACACCGGCAAAGCCAGCGAGTGCAGGATATAGACGGCTTCGCCGTCGATCGCTCGGCTACGCCTCGCTTTCAGGTATCAGGTATCAGGCCCCAGGCAAGACGATGACTCCTATCTCCCTCCACCGGCTTGCTGTTACTCCACCATTTCTGGTTCCGCGTTACCGTTCGGGTACTAGGTAGTTCGAGGGGACGATGGCCATGGATGTCACAGGCGACGAGCGGCGGGCGACTGGGGGCGAGCAAGCACGCTCTGCGTCTCGTCCGTGGATCGCTGCCGCGCTGAGCGTCGGAATCCCTGGCCTGGGTCAGGTGTATGCGCGCCGCTATCTCCGTGGATTCGCGTGGTTCTCACCGCTCATCGTTGTCTCGATCGCCGCCGTCTGGGCTCTTGACCTCTCGTTCACCGACATCGTCGGTGCCGCGCTGGACCCGACGGTTCTCTGGGGCGTGTTCTGGTTGAACATTGTCTTCGCTCTTTGGCGGATTGGTGCGGCAGTCGATGCGTATCGCCTGTCTGATGGTCAGGCAATCGACGCCACTGCGCTTGCTCTGGGTTGGGCCCTGATAGCGGTGCTGATCATCACGCCTCATGTTTTCGTCGGACGCTATGCACTCGACGCGATGACCCTGGTATCTGCGGTATTCGTGGATGGCGAACCCTCGGCAGCCGATCCCGTGATTCCGATTGGGACCGATGCCGACATTGTGCCGGATCCAGTCGCGGTGGAGGACATCCCGGAGTTCGAGTCTTCATTTGATCCGAAGATGTGGGACCCGGCCGCAGTCGAAGAGCGCATCAGAATCGCCGGCGATCGTGCCGATTCAAGCGACGCCCCGTTCCTTCCATTCAACGAACGCGTGGGGGAACGCAGGATCACGATCCTGATCGCCGGGGGAGACGCGGGTCCCGGGCGGGGCGGTCTGCGGACCGACTCAATGATCGTGGCGTCAATTCACACGGGCACGGGCAAGGCAGCGCTCTTCAGCTTCCCCCGCAACATGGGTTCGATCCCGCTGCCGAAGAGGTTCGAGAACGCGTTCGTCGATTTCGAGAAGCGCATCGCCCCGGAACCTGAACCGCTCGAGGAAGGCGAGGAGCCGCCCGAGTGGGAGAGCTGCAAATGCTTTCCAGAACAGCTGAACTCCCTCTATCCGTTCACCAGGAAGTGGACACGCACCTACCCCGATGAAGTCGATCCGGGAATGGCCGCGCTGCGAGACGTCCTCGCGAACCTGATGGGAACGCGCATCGACTATTACGCGCTGGTGGACATGGCTGCCTTCGTCGATCTCGTCGATGCCATCGGCGGTATCGATGTGAATGTCCTCCAGCCACTTCAGGCAGAGGTGTCCCCGCCTCGTGAAGGCGATCCTTGGGCCAAGGTCGACGTTGATGTCGGCTGGAATCATCTCGACGGTCCGCAGGCGCTCGCGTATGCGCGGGCGCGCAAGGGTTCGAGCGACTACGCCCGCATGGAACGTCAACGTTGCATGTTGCGCGGGGTCGCTGCGAAGGCTGACCCGTTCACGATCCTCAGGTCGTTCCCCGCGATCGTTGATGCTGTTTCGAACTCGGTCGTCACGGACATCCCGAGGTCGTTCGCGGCTGAGATCATCGGTGCCGCCGCCGGTCTCGATTTCGATGACATCCAGACGGTGGGGTTCACTCACTCCTATTGGGAGGACGAGAGGGATCACCTTGCTCACCCGATTCCGGATATCGATCGGATCAGAAGCAAGGTTCGTAGGGTGTTCTCCGGCCAGGACTCCGGTGACACGGTCGAGCCCGGCGAGAGCGAGTGCGACGCCTAGTTAAGAGTCTCTGCCCGATCTGCCGTCCGCCTTCAGCGTGTCCTGTCGCGTATGCATGCGACAGATTGTCCTCCCTTCAGGGAGGACGGAAGAGCGACGAAGTCGCTGTTCAG
>CBETWC010000057.1:0-8132 GCA_965539925.1 uncultured bacterium | reverse complement strand
ACATTCGCAAAACGCGGCATGGAGAGCTCCAAGCAGCAGATGGAGACAACGGGCCGCGATGCCCAGTCGCTGAAGGATTGGTTCGTTCTTGCCGTCGATCGCGACACGGACGCCTTCAACGATGTCCTCACCGCGATTCGTCTGCCACGAAAGAGCGACACAGACCGCTCGGCTCGCGAAGCAGCCATGGCCGCGGCGAACATGGAAGCGACGCTCGTGCCCCTTGAGGTACTCGAGCGGAGCATCGAAGCACTTGAGCTGGCACTCGCCGCCGCCCGCGACGGGAACCCGAACTCAGTCACCGACGCCGGTGTTGCAGGCGCTTGCGCAGTCGCTGCCGCGGAGGGAGCTTCGCTCAACGTGCGCATCAACCTCGACGGCCTCGACGGCGACACTGCCGAGATCACCGATCGCCACGACGTTGCCTTGACACGAGCTCGCGACCTCGGCGGGCAGGTTGCCGAAGCGGTCGAGGGACAGCTTGCCAACGAATGAAGGGGACGACATGAGCGAACGACTGATTGTCATCGGAGCAGATGCGGCAGGCATGACCGCTGCGAGCCAGGCTCGCAGGCGCAACAGGAATCTGGAGGTGATCGCATTCGAGAAGAGCGGATTCGCCAGCTACGCCGCGTGCGGAGAGCCGTATTACATCGCAGGTGACGTCGACACGATCGACCAACTCGTGGCACGAACACCTGAGCAGTTCGCCAAGGCAGGCATCGACCTCCGTCTCCACCACGAGGTCACGGCCATCGACATCGATTCCAAGACCGTCGAAGTGCACAGCCACAAGGACGGAACAGCATTCACCGAGACATACGACAAGCTCCTTATCGCCACGGGAGCCCGGGCCTTCATCCCTCCGATGCCCGGAGTCGATCTGCCGGGAGTCCACACGCTCCGCACACTCGACGACGCCGTATCCCTGAGGTCGATCACTGAGTCCCATACCGGGAGCATCGTCATCGTCGGCGGCGGCTACATCGGGATCGAGGTCGCCGAGGCGTTCGACACCAGAGGATGGAGAGTCACGATGGTCGAGGCTCTGCCATCGCTCATGGCCCGAACCCTCGACGCCGAATTGGCCGAGACGCTCACGAAGAAGATGATCGATCACGGCATCGACGTGCACACGAGCGAACTCGTTGAACGCATCGATGGCATCGACAAGGTCACAGGAGTCACGACTGCAACAGAGACGATCGCCGCGGATGTCGTTGTACTCGCCGTTGGCGGGAGACCGGTGTCTGAACTGGCCAAGGATGCAGGAATCGCGTTGGGTGCAACAGGCGGTATTGCGGTCGATGATCACCAACGAACGAGTGTCGAGGATGTCTACTCGGCGGGTGATTGCGCAGAGGTCCTCCACCGTGTCACCGGTTCGAAGCTCAACCTCCACCTCGGAACGATGGCCAACAAGACGGGCAGGATTGCCGGTGTCAACATCACCGGTGGTGATGACGCCTTCCCCGGCTCGCTCGGCACCGCTATCACACGATTCCACGATCTCGAGATCGCCATGACCGGAGCACGGCTCCACGACGCCGACGCGGCTGGGTTGGATGCTGTCGAGGTGACCGTGAGTGGCATGACCACATCTCACTACATGCCCACAGCCTCAGACATGACGATCCGCCTCACCGCAGAGCGCGGAACGGGCAGGATCCTCGGTGCCCAGATCGTGGGCGGACCCGGGGCAGGAAAACGCATCGACGTGTTCGCCACTGCGATCTGGAATGGCATCGAAGCGGCAGATTTCGAGTGGATCGACCTTGCCTATGCCCCACCATTCGCACCCGTGTGGGACCTCATGGCGATCGCCGCCCGAAAGGCAGCCGCTGCAGCGCGCAAGTGATTCACGCCAATCCGAGAGCCACCATCAGTGCTCGATCCAGTTCGATCATCTTGCTCGGCCCCAACCTCCCTCGTCGCCGGGTCAGAACGGCTTTCGGGAGCGTGAAGATATTGTCGCAGTTGGCGGAACTGGCCCTATCGAGCCCTTCCTCCTCACCGACTTCGACCTCGGCTACGTGTCCAGGTACCGAACTCGTGATCAGCACACACACGATTGACGTGAGCAATGGAAGGACAGAGTCCCTCGTGATGATGACCACCGGATGTTTCCCGACCCCAGGAATGTCGGCGTCCCAGATCTCGCCGCGCGAGATCAGCGTTCGGTGTCGGCGAGGCATGCTGCAACGGAGAACGCGGCGAGTTCGGTGATCAGGACCTCTTGCTCAGCGTCCGGTTCACCATATCGATGCCGATACGACTCGGTTATCGCCTCCTCGCCATGGCGACCGAGCCAGTCCCCGACAGCACGGGCGACCACTGCACCTCTTGTCGGCGCGAGACCAGCCTCCACAGCTCTGTCGATGGCCTCGACGACAGATTCGTCGAGTCGTGCGGTGACAGGAATGCTCATGAGTTCATAGTATCACAGTGTATACGCATCGTACACACCCTTGTCGCTGCCATTCACGAGTCGATGAATCGACCGCTCTCCACCGCGAACCAGTCACTCAGCCGCTGGAATCCCTCGGACAGACTCACTCGGGGCTCCCAATGGAGTGCTTTCCTGGTTTCGCGCTGGTCGAACCAGTGGGCAGTTCCGAGCTGTTCTGCAAGGAATCCGGTCATGGGCGGTTCGCTCTCGGTCGAGCGATGCTCCCAGATCCGTTCAACAACATGGCCCCCAGCCCGCGCAGCCTGATAGGGCACCTTCAGACTCGGCGGTTCCAGGCCAGCGGCCATCACGATGCGACCGATGAGCTCTCTCACCGGTCTTGGCTGACCGTTCGTGACGACGAATGCCCTGCCGCCCAACTGAGGCGCACGATCAAGGGCAGCGACTATCGCCTCTGCCGCGTTGTCGATGTAGGTCGTGTCGATCAACGCCGCACCTGTCCCGATGATGGCGAGCCTTCCATCTCTCGCACGGTCCACGATTCTGCCGACGAGTTGGGTGTCGCCAGGTCCCCAGATGAGATGTGGACGGAGCGCCACAACCGCCATCTCGGATGAGTTCGCATCCAACGTGATGAGCTCAGCCATCGCCTTGCTCCTGGCATAGTGCCCTCTGGCCCTGTCGGGATCCGCAGGACCCGCGGATGCCCCGACCAGGGAGCTGCCGGCATACGCCACCGATGGAGACGAGATCTCGACGAATCGGGACACACCAGCGCCCCTGGCCGCCTCAACGACGTTTCTCGTTCCAACCACATTGGTTGCCTCGAACCTCGCCCACTCCCCCGTAACCGACGCGAGTCCAGCGACATGGATGACCGCCTCAGCACCTGCCATGGCGCGCCGCACCGCCTCGGAATCCGCGACATCCCCGAGATGCTCGGGAACACCGAGTCCGCTGGGTCGACGCTGGAAGACGGAAACCTCATCACCACGCTCGACAAGCCGGTCGACAACGGTGCGCCCGAGAAGGCTGGTCGCACCCGTCAGGAGAACCCTCATATCCGTTCCATCCGACCACCAGCGAGGACCTTCTCCGCCCATGCCGCGACTCGGGTCCGATCGATTTTCGAGTTGTGGCGCTTGTCGACAGGGAGCGATGGCACCGTGAGCACGGCCGCAACATCGACAGGTACTGCCATTTCGCGAATTCGGTCGGCAAGGCCCTCATCTGCCAGATCGGACCGTCGTTGATCACCAACGACACGCGCCACGACCACAACCTGCTGCGTGCCGACCGGGCCTACACCAACCACCGCTGCCTGCAGCACATCGTCGAGGGCTTCCACAGCGTGCTCGATGCCGACCGGAGTCACCGGGCCGGTTGCTGTCGTGATGACATGCCCGATCCTTCCCCCGATCCACAACCGGCCTTCGATGTCGAGATGTCCAACATCGCCGCTTCGATGCCAACCCTCGGGCCGGGATGCGGCATCCTGGGTCACCCAGAGCTTGTCGTACCCATCCCTCATGTGTGCTGCGCTGATGCACACCTCACCAACGATGCCTGCATCCGTGCTGAGTGCACCTGTGGCACGGCCCTGAGAATCGATGGCGCTGATCCTCACATCAACGCTCTCGACAGGAACCCCGACACACACGCCCTCCCCTTCACCGACCGCATCGATCTCGGTGAGGCTGATGTCGGCGACCGGCATCACCTCGGTCATGCCGTACGGCGTGTGTGCTTCTGCCCCAGGCATGAGAACCGCAACGGACCGAAGGACATCAGCCGATACAGGCGCACCCGCAGAAAGGAGAAGCCGGACTTGCCCCAGCACCTGTCTCTGAGCGGGATTCAGCTCCTCGGCTGTCGCCGAAACGTTGCGCAGAGCCGCTGGAGAGGCGAACACAAGAGTTGCATCGATCTCGGCTGCTGCATCGGCAAGCGCCACCGACGACAGGCTGCCGGGTGAGGTGACCTTCATGTCGGGAACGACCGAGGGGATCCCCATCAGTGTTCCCAGGAGCGCGAAAGGACCGAACGCAGCGACGAGACTGTCTGTTTCCTCGATGTTGTAGAGGCGCATGAGCGCGTCACGCTGTGCCTGCATCTGATGGTGGCGATAGGCAACACCCTTGGCTGGCCCTGTCGCCCCGGAGGTGAACCCGATACCCGCCTCGTCATGTGGCCCCGGAGCTTCAGGCAGCGGCACGCGAGAATCGCTTTCCCGGAATCCATACAGGGACAGCTCAGTGCCGAGCAGGCGCTGCTGTGCCGACGACAGCAGGCTCGTCGAGATACGGGTTCCGGGCCACCGCATGGTTCGTGCCGCGGTCAACGCTCGCGGGATACCGATGAGATAGTCAGGGTCGGCGCTTTGGAGAGCTCGACCCATTCCGCGCACGCCAAGCCCTGCGTCGGTGAGCACCACCACCGCGCCGATTCTCCACGCCGCAAAGATGCTCACGGCAAGATCGATTCCGGGCGGCACGAGCATGGCGATCCTGTTGCCCTTGCGAACCCCAACGTCCACCAGTCCACGGGCGACGCGGTCGATGTCAGCGTGGAGTTCGGCAAACGACACTGATGCCTCCCTGCCGTGAGCGCCCATCTCCACAATGGCGACCGTCTCGTCTTGCACCCTTCGGTCAAGTGCTGCCCAGAGAGGTTCTCTCTCAACTTCAGCCGCCAGACCAGCCCCGACTGAATCGAGCTGCTCGAGCCATGCATACACGGCTGGCGCGATGTCGGCATCCTCAGGCACAAGATGGCTGGAACCGATGAACCGGTGTGTCTTGGCCTTGGGCAGCCGCTTCTCGAAGTCATGGAGATACAGATCCGAGAACACAGGGTCAGACGGTCCCCAGAGCAACAACGAGGGCACATCGACCAGTTCGTTGAGGCCCGCAGCGACATCATCGAGCGCTGTCTGGCTCGGGTGGTCCTCGCTGAGTGGAATGTCCTCGACGAAATCGGCTATCGCAACCCGGCGATCAGCGCTGAGGTAGGGAGCCTCGTACGCCTTACGAACATCCTTGGGTGGTCTCGGTCGCGACAACGCCGTTGCGGCACGAACGAACGTCAGGGTCGACTGGCAGATCGTCTTGAGGACACCGGGCAGACGGGCCATCCGGATCAGCGTGGGAGCTCGCGAACCTGACGGTTGGTGGACCGCTGTATTCATGAGCACGATCCCGGCAAGTTGGTCCTGGTGCCGATGCGCCCAGCCGAGCGATATCGGGCCACCCCAGTCATGGGCAATCGTCACAACCGGACCGGTCAGTCCCAACTCGGACGTGAGCGCCGACAGGTCATCGATGCGTTGCGCGAGCCGACGGACAGTGCCCGTGCGCTCGGAGAACCCCATATCGAGGTGATCGATGGCGATAACCCTGACATCGCCCGGCGCATTGGCGAACACGTCACGCCACAGATACGACCATGTCGGGTTCCCGTGGACACACAGGAGGGTGACGCTGGGAGTCTCGACCTGATTGTCGAGAATGTGCCAGGTACGACCGACACCGTCAAGATCTGGCGTCGTGACGAGCCTTGACCATTCTGGATCGAGACCGGGAAGGCCCTGTGGTGGAAGCGTTGCGGGGGAAACCGAACCCTCGGTCACCAGGTCAGTTCCATGGCTGAAGCATTGATACCCGAACCGATACCAAGCAGCAGCACCTGATCTCCCGCCTTGAGGGACTCAGCCTCGAGCGACAGGGTGATCGGAATGGATGCAGGACCGACATTGCCGAGGAAGGGGAAGGTGAGAGGCACCTTTGAGATGTCGATACCGAGTCGGTCACACAGCAGGGACGTGTGCACCTGGGAGATCTGATGGATGATGTATCGGTCAGCATCGAGCCAACCAAGCTCCTCAGCGTCGCCCCAGGCCAGCTTCGAGACGTGAAGACCGGCATCGAGGAGCGACTTGGTGTCTGTGCGCATCTTCTCGAGGCTGCCGACACACAGGTTGTGGTGACTGGTGTCTGCCCTGGCGATCCCGCCGACGATCTTGTGGCTCCCCGGGTTGTCCGAGTGACGCCCCACCACGGCAGCGGCACCACCGGAACCGAGCGTCAGTGACGCAAACTCTGAGAAGATGTCAGCCATCGTTGCATCGTCGCTCGCAAGGTGTGCCAACGTGTTGGCCTGGAGCTCGCGGCTGCCTTCACCGTCGACGATGACCGCATAATTGATCTGACCACTGTCGACCATGTTCCCGGCGACCTGAAGGGCGTTCACGAAACCCAGGCAGGCGTTGGAGAGATCGAAATTCAAGGACCAGCTCGGCAGATCGAGCGCATTGTGCACAGTGACCGCCGATGATGGCTCAAGCCGGTCACGACACACGGAAGTGTCGATCAGCAGGCCGATCTCGTCGACACGAATGCCGCTGGCTTCGATCACCTTGGCGCCTGCGGCCGCCGCAGCATCGGTGTAGAGGTAGCCCTCAGGCCACCATCTGCGTTCCTTGATTCCAGCGAGACTCTCAAGCAAACCTGGCTGTGCCCCAACACGCGCGTACGTCTCGGCGAGCAGCTCATCGAAGTAGTCAGAGGTCACGACCTCTGGCGCATCCACATGCGCTATCGAGACGATCGCTGCATCGTTCAAGCTGTAGGCGGCGTTGCCGGACATCGAGAGTCTTTCGTAGGGAACGGTGGAAGTCTCGCAGAGATGGGATTATACGTTTGCTTCTTCCACCGTCTCCCTCCTTCGGCAAGTACGCTGTTGCATGATGAACCAGCAGATCGAGTCCAAGGGAGACCGACGAAGGCGTGTCACGCCGTCATGGGTTCGTATCGTCGTGTGGGTGTCGATCGCGTTCTTGACGATGTCGGTGATCGCCGGCATGTTCCTGTACTAGAAGGATGTTGCCATGGACACGATTATCTCGGGTGTGCATCAGATCTCGTACGGGTAGGTGAACTCGTTCATCATCGACGGGGATGAAGGCGTCGCGCTCATCGATACGGGTCTACCCAACAAGTATGACATCACGGTTGACGCGTTGGGAAGCATCGGAAGGTCGATCACGGATGTCACAGCGATTCTGCTGACTCACTCACACACGGATCATGCAGGCGGCGCCGCAGCACTGAAGCGTGAATCAGGTGCGCAGATGTACGCATCTGCACTCGATAGCGCAGCGATTCGAGGAGATGAACCTCCTCCGCCGCCACCGATGATGGAGCGCCTTCCGTTCCTCAAGCCGCTACTACGCAGGTTGCCGTCGGCTGAGGGCGTTGGAATCGATCACATCATCGGTGAGGCTGCACCGAACGGACTACCTGCTGACCTGGTTGTCATCGATACACCGGGTCATACGCCAGGACATGTGTCATTCCTTCTCGACCGTGATGGTGGAGTGCTCTTCGTCGGTGACGCTGCAACCGCTACGAAGAAGGGAGACGTCAAACGGGGATGGATGAATCGGCCCGGCGTCACCTTCGATGCGAGCCTGCAGCACCTCGCAGAGTTCACGTTCGAGACAGCGCACTTCGGACACTCTGCACCCTTGCATTCCGGCGCATCAACCAGCTTCAAACGATTCGTCGAGTCGCTCGGATAGCAAGCGCGCCCTGTGACCTTCGGTGTCCTCGAGCTTCTGCGCAAGACGATTCACATCTCGTCCGAGAGCGTCCATCTCGACGATTACGGCCTGTCGAACGACACCGTTCTGACCCCGATCGGATTGCTCGCCGCGATGCGCTTC
>CBETWC010000056.1:0-8216 GCA_965539925.1 uncultured bacterium | reverse complement strand
CCTGCCTCGTACTCGGCCATCCACTCCTTGGCGAACTCGCCCGATTGGATCTCCGCGAGGATCCTGCCCATCTCCGCCTTTGTCTCCGCAGTCACAATGCGTGGCCCACGTGTGACATCGCCGTATTCGGCTGTGTCGGACACGGAGTGGCGCATCCACTCGATGCCGCCCTCCCAGAGCAGGTCGACGATGAGCTTCAACTCGTGGAGCACCTCGAAGTAGGCCATCTCCGGTTTGTACCCGGCCTCGGTCAGCGTCTCGAACGATGCCTGGATCAGCGAGTCCACACCGCCACAGAGGATCACCTGCTCGCCGAAGAGGTCTGTCTCCGTCTCGTCCTTGAACGTCGTCTCGATCACGCCTGCCCTGGTCCCCCCGATTCCGTGGGCATATGACAGTGCAAGGGCGAGTGCTCCACCTGATGCGTCCTGGTGGATGGCGACGAGAGTCGGCACCCCTGATCCCTCCACATACTGCCTCCGCACAAGGTGTCCCGGGCCCTTGGGAGCAACCATCGCGACATCGACATAGTCGGGTGGTGAGATGAATCCGAAGTGGATCGAGAATCCGTGAGCGAAGAAGAGCGCGTCGCCCGGTGAGAGCCTCGGGGCGATGACGTCCTCATAGAAACTCTTCTGCACCTGATCGGGGACGAGGACCATGATCAGGTCAGCCCAATCGGCTGCGGTCTCGGGATCGACGACCTTGAGACCAGCGTCAGACGCCGCCTGCGTCCTCGGCGACCCGTCGCGTAGGCCAACGACGACGTCCACACCGGACTCCTTGAGGTTGAGCGCATGAGCGTGGCCCTGGCTCCCGAACCCCATGACCGCGACCTTGCGGCGGGTGATCAGACCCGGGTCTGCGTCAGCTTCGTAGTACATCGTTGTCATGTGATTGGCTCCTAGGCCCTTTGCTTGTGCTTCTTCGACTGTGATTTGGCATCCTTCGCCAAGGCGATCCGCCCTGACTTGACGAGGCTCACGATCCCGTATGTCTTCATGAATTCAAGGAAGTCCGACAACCTTGATGGCTCGCCAACGACCTCGAACGCGATCGTGTTGGCTCCCACATCAACGGCGGTGGCCTCGAAGATGTTCGCGGCATCGAGGATCTCACTCCGTCGCTTGGGATCGGCGTTGATCCTGACCAACATGATCTCGCGCTCAACGGCTTCGCCAGGGGCGTGCTCGGTGACCTTGATCGTGTGTACGAGCTTGTAGAGCTGTTTGACGATCTGCTCCATCTCCGGCCCATCGACAACCATGGTGACCTTTGACCTCGTTGGATCCTCTGTGGGGCCGACCGCCAGCGAATGGATGTTGAAGTCCCTACGAGCGAACATCGACGCGATCCGGGCGAGGACACCCGGCTTGTTCTCGACGGTGACAGTGATGAGATGCTGACTCATTTCAGATCCTCCGGGCCCATGAGCACTTCATCGTTCGAACCTCCGGCAACGACCATCGGGAACACCATCGCATCCGGATCGCACACGAACTCCATGACGACGGGCCGGTCGTTGATGGCCAATCCCTTCTCGATGGTTGGGATGACCTCTTCAGGTGTCTCTGCTCGGAATCCGGCGCACCCCATCGCTTCAGCGAGCATCGGGATGTTCGGATTCGTGTGCGACAGCTCGGTTGCCGAGTACCGATCCTCGTAGAAGAGTTTCTGCCACTGGCGAACCATCCCGAGATTGGCATTGTTCAACACGGCGATCTTGACAGGGATGTTCTCCTCGGCCGCCGTGATCAGCTCCTGGAACGTCATCTGGAAGCAGCCGTCACCGTCGATGGCGATGACCGTGGTGTCAGGCATTCCCGCCTGGGCACCGATGGCTGCCGGAACCGCATAACCCATGGTTCCCAAACCACCCGAATTGATCCAAGTGTTCGGCTTCTCGAACTTCCAGAACTGTGAAGCCCACATCTGGTGCTGGCCAACGCCAGCAACGGCGATCGTCGACTCGTCGGTGCGTTTCGCGATCTCATCGATCACGTACTGCTGCTGGATGAGTCCTTCTGGGTCCTGGTCGTACGCGAGAGGGAAGTCGCGTTGCCAACCGGCGAGCGTTGCGTTCCACTCTGCTCGGACGGGCGCAGCGGATTCAGCCAACTGCTTCGCCCCCTCCACAATCATCTGCTGCAGCACTGCCTTCGCGTCTCCAACGATGGGGATGTCGGCCTTGCGGATCTTGCTGATCTCTGCAGGGTCGACATCGACGTGGATGACCTTCGCGTGTGGAGCGAAGAACTTCGGATTCCCCGTCACGCGATCGTCGAAGCGTGCTCCGATCGTCACCAGGAGGTCCGATTGCTGGATTGCAGTCGTCGCCGTGTAATTGCCATGCATACCGCTCATGCCGAGCGTCAGCGGGTGGGAATCCGGGATAGCACCACGAGCCATGAGCGTGGTGACAACAGAGAGATCCTGCTGCTCTGCAAATTCGCGTAACTGGTCGCTGGCGTTGGCACGGATGATTCCCCCGCCGGCGTAGAGGACTGGTCGCTCGGATCGGAGGATCGCTTCGATTGCTGCCTTGACCTGGCGGGGATGGCCTCTCACTGATGGCCGGTAGCCGGGCAGATCGATCTCCGCGGGACCGTGCCACACCATCGAGTCGGCAAGCGCGTCCTTTGTGATGTCCACGAGGACAGGTCCGGGTCTCCCTGTCGAAGCAATGTGGAACGCCTCTCGAATGGTGGTAGGGATCTCATCGATGTCCGTGATGAGGTAGTTGTGCTTGGTGACGGGCATGGAGATGCCCCACGTATGGGTCTCCTGGAAGGCATCGAGACCGATCGACCTCGACGCAACCTGTGCTGTGATCGCGACGACAGGGATCGAGTCCATGTACGCGTCGGCGAGAGGAGTAATGAGGTTCGTGGCTCCCGGCCCCGACGTGGCGAATGTCACGCCGACCTTGCCCGTGGCGTGTGCATAGCCGGACGCCATATGGCCGCCCCCTTGTTCATGGCGGGCAAGGATGTGACGCATCGAGCTGGAATACAGCTCGTCATAAGCCTTGAGAATCGCGCCTCCGGGCACGCCGAAGATGGTCTCGACGCCCTCGTGTTCGAGAGATCGAACAAGGATCGCTGCTCCGTTGAGTTGTTCTGGCATGGTGTTCTCCGGGTACAAAAGAACCCTCCGGGATACGGAGGGTTGGGCGCATCAGGGTTCGATGCGCCTATCTAAGGATGACTACCAGTTCTTCATGATGTGCCATGTTGGCTCGTTTCACTGTTTGTCGACGTGGAGTGCGAGTATGGCACCATGGAATCACATGTCAAGATGAGTGGCGACTGTTGTGCAGGAGTGAATCCATGACCGTGGACAAACACACGCTCGCCGAACTCCAGCCGGTCATTGAATCGGCGCGTAAAGTGCTCGCGGATATGGAACACGACGACATTCCTGCCAGCCTTCGAAAGGTCGCCAAGAGCTCTGCTCGCACGCTCCCTCCGCCTTTCGCCAAGTCCGTCATTCGGGAGCTGACCAACAGCGAGCGGTTCCGCCAATCCGTCTCCGAGCAGTACGAGGAGAAGAATCCGGTGGATGAGGACCTCGTGGCATTCCTGGCAGACCCCGAACAAGGAATGGATCGGATCGCAGAGCGAGCCAACGCGTCCAAGGACCTCGAAAAGCAGACGGATCTTCGCTCAGCGAACAGAAGGATTGCTGAGCTGGGAGCCAGCCTCGCCGAAGCCAAGGCCAGAATCTCGGCGCTGCGTGCCCAGCATGTCGGCGAACTCGCCGATGCTCGGTCATCGGTTTCTGATGGGCAGATTCGCGCCGAGGCACGGGTTGAGAAGTTGGCCTCGGCGCTCTCGGCAAAAGATGACGAGGTCAAGGCACTCACAGAGGAGCTCGGGGGACTGGCGGATGAGCTGGCCTCAGCCGAAGGCAGGCTCATCTCAGCGGTCGAACGTGGTCGCAGACGCCAAGATCCGGCCAACCGTTCGCCGCAAGGTCTTCGTTCCGATGCAACGCCTTCAGATCCTCTCGAATTGGCGCTCTGGCTCGACAACATCGAGAGGAACATGAGGCCGTACAGGGAGAGGGAAGAGGCAGGCGTAGCCGCTGCATCGGTCGATCCATTGAGAATGGACCCCGGCATCGCTCCTGACTCCGGATCTGCTCTTGCCTCTCTTGTCGAGCAGCGGCCGAGCAGATTCATACTCGATGGCTACAACATTGCTGGAGAGATCAATGCGAGTGGGTTCTCCACGCGCGTGGCGAGGGACGATGTGATTCGTCGTGCAGGTCGGCTGGCGAGGAGCACAGAGGCTGAGGTTCTCGTGGTGTTCGACGGACCGGATGACGAGGGACGCTCCGGGTTCCGCTCAATGGATGGTGTCCTGGTGCGCTTCTCTCGGGGCAACAAAGCAGACGATGTGATCGCTGCGCTTGTTGCCTCAGATCCGACGGGGACCGTCGTGGTCACCAACGACAGGGAGCTGCGCTCGCGATGCACCGTCGACGGATGTATCCCGATCTGGTCAACAGCCTTCCTCGAGTGGGGGTAGGACGGCGTAGCCGTCCGATCGCTCGGCGACTTCGTCACCTCGCTTTCAGGCGTCAGGCATCAGGTGTCAGGCAGAAGGGACGGCTTCGCCGTCCGGGTGCTGGCTGAAGGCTGATAGCTGAAAGCTGATGGCTCTCCGAGTACAGATAGCTAAAAGAGTCACGTTGCCTGCCGATACAGGGGAGAGCGACCTTTTGGGAACCAAGTGACCGCGACTCTTCCGCGCACGTATGTTCAGATGAATTCCTTGCCCGAGCCGAGACGGGTCGCCATTGCTCGCCGTTGGCACAAGTACCGAAGGCTCACGGGCCTGACTGCTGCCGGTCTCGGCCTTCTTGCGGCGTTGATCCTTTCATGGCCTGCGATGCTGCTCATCGCAGCGATTGGTCTTGCGGGAGCGCTGGATGCCTCCCTGGCTCTCAAGAACAAGCGTGTTCGCTCGAACCCGACGATCATCGCTGACATCCTCTTCACGGGAATCGCGATGATGGCCGCGGGCGTCCCCGGTGCGGCCGTCGGTGCGGTCGTTGCCTACTTCATCCTCCTTGTCGCCGTGTTGGGTGACACGGAGAATGCTTGGATCATCGGCACATTCGCCATAGTCGTTGGGTTTCTGGCGTCGTTCATCCCGCATTTCATAGGGTTGCACGATCAGCCAATCGAACGCTCGATCGTGTCCGGCATCGTCGTCGTGGCCGTCTTTGGCGTATCGACCATCGGTATCGCCAGAGAATTCGTTGCTGAGAATCGGCGCGGTGCTCGGTCTGTCGGGCGAAAGGTGGAGGTTGCCGACGCGATATCGGCAGCTTCGCGCGCCCTCGTGGCCCAGGACGACGTGGGAGCAATGGCCAATGCCCTGGATGCGATCAGGACGGCGATACATGCTTCGGTGGTATTCGTGGAGAGGAACGTGCACAACGATTCGCGGGGGCTCTGCGCGGTCGTCGAAGAGCGATCCGTCGACTACCAACATGCACACGTCTCGTTCGATCATTCCGCGATGGTGCCGTGGTCGGCGATGCCAGATGCGCGAGCACACCTCGAGGGTGGTGCTCCGTTCTTCTATCGCGTCGAGGAGACTCGTGGCTCTGCGTACGATCGTGGCGGCGAATCCGGCATCCAGGTGGAGGTCAACGTTCCGATCGTCATCGACGGCTCGTGGGTCGGTGTAATAGGTGCTGCAGATGAGGACCCGGATCGTTCGTGGCAATCTGATGATCTCATCCTGCTCAGAACACTTGCAGATCTCACGGCAGCGGTATGGGAGCGAACTGAAGGTTTGCGGGTGCGCGAATCGCTGATCGGCAACCTCGACGGCCGTTTGCGATTTGAGGAAGCAATCGCAAAATCGTCGAGGGCGTTGCTCGGCGAGCAGTCGTCAGACCTTGCGCCCGCACTCGAAGCAGTCGGGATCGCCGCGAAGGTCGATGAAGTTTGTGTGGCGGAGACCGTCTCCGCTGAGCTCGGAAGTCCGGCTGGGCGAGTCGCAGCGGTCTGGACAGCGCCAGGAGTCGTGCCTGCTCACGACATGGACCAACTCGTACCGTATGCCGATATGCCTGAGCTGCGGCGCGCGCTCCAACACGACGAGATAGCGCTTTGGAGCTCGGGCGATTCCGAGCGGGCCGTTGTAGCCATCAACGTTGGCGGCGCATGGTACGGAACCGTGTCATTTGCCCGCAACGACGATCACAGGCCGTGGTCAGAACGCGACAAGGTGTTCTTCCGAACGATCGCAGACATCCTGAGCGCCTTCTATGAACGTGCGCAGAACCGTGCCCGGCTTGAGCACTCGCTGACGTCCAAGGACCAGCTCATTGCTTCGGTCAGCCACGAACTGCGAACCCCTCTCACAGCGGTCGTTGGACTCGCTGAGGAGCTGATCGCTGGTGGGGATTCCTTCGGTGTCGACGAGCGGATCCAACTCATGGAGATCATCGCGGAGTCGTCGAGGGAGATGGCCGACCTCGTCGAGGACATGTTGGTGGCTGCTCGGTCGGAGGATGGCACCCTGCCCGTGTTCCCTGATCGGATCGAGCTCTCGCCCCTTGCCCACTCTGTTGTCTCGCAGCTGGCGGTTCCCGAAGGCATTCAGGTGAACGTTGAGCACTCCGATACCGTCGCCTACGGAGACCCCGTGCGTGTCCGCCAGATCATCCGAAACCTCCTGACAAACGCCTTCCGATACGGATCGTCTCCGATCACGGTGTCCTTTCCCCAGATCGATGGAGTCGCGTCGCTCGACGTCCATGATGCAGGTCTTGGGATTCCCGCCGACGACCGCGACCGAATCTTCGAGCCATACGGAAGATCAGACTCATCGCGCACGGTCAAAGCATCCGTCGGACTTGGCTTGGCCCTGTCGAGGCGCCTCGCCGAACTCATGGACGGAAGCCTCACGTACATCGAAGGCGAGGGAGCAACCTTCAGGCTGGAGTTGCCTGTGTCAGATCGCTCGGCCTAGCGGCCTCGCTGCCAGAATCCAGAATCCGGAATCCCGATTGTCTGTTATCTGGTATCTGGTATCTGGCTTCTGTTCTAGAGGACCAGTTCCGCCATGACTCTCAACGTGGTGATGTCTGTCGTGGCGAGGATCATTGTTGTTACGCCGGCTTCGCGCCAGGCGTCGAGGCGGTCTTGGATCCGGTCCTTGGGGCCGACGAGGGAGAGTTCGTCGACGAGTCCGTCGGGCACCGCCATCGTGGCCTCCATCTTCTTCCCGGCGAGGTAGAGATCCTGGATCTTGTCGGCTTCCTCTTCGTATCCGTATCGGCAGGCGAGGTCGTGGTAGAAGTTGCGACCCTTGGCTCCCATTCCTCCGATGTAGAGGGCGAGGAAAGGCTTCATAGAGAGCCGTCCGCGGTCGAGGTCGTCGGTCACGAGCGCGCTTACCGTGGGAGCGATCTGGAATCGTTCCGCCTTGTCGCTGTCTCCGGAGAGCTTGAAGCCAGCGTCGAGGAGCGGACCGTACATCTCCGACACGCGTTCAGGAGACAGGAACACGGGCAGCCAACCGTCAGCGATCTCGGCAGTGAGTTGAACGTTCTTGGGGCCGATTGCTGCGATGTAGATCGGGAGGTCAGGGTTCTTCGGACGATGCATGAGCTTGAGAGGTTTACCCAGTCCCGTGGACCCCTCACCGGTGTACGGGAGCTGGTAGTTCGCTCCGTCGAACGTCACGGGCTCGTCACGGGCGAACATCTTGCGAAGGATCGCCACGTACTCGCGAGTCACTCCGAGAGGCTTGCCATAGGGCCTCCCATGCCAGCCCTCGACAACCTGGGGACCGGAGACACCCAGACCCAGGAGGAACCGGCCGTTGGACATGATGTCGAGCGTCGAGGCTGTCATCGCCGTCATGGCGGGTGTGCGGGCAGGCATCTGGAATACCGCTGACCCAACCTTGATGCGGTCTGTCTTCGCCGCGATCCAGGCCAGAGGCGTCAGCGCATCGGCTCCGTAGGCCTCTGCCGTCCACACACTGTCGAAGCCGAGTTCCTCCGCGGTGGAGATCAATGTGAAGTTGTCCGCAATGGCTGTCCCGAAGTATCCAATGTTGAGTCCGAGTTGCATGGCGGGCAGCGTAGACGGAGCGTTCAGCGGAATGCGTCTGTCATTGGTCCTTTGTCCTTTGTCTTTCGTCTTTTCTGTCATACCTGATCCGTAGCGTGTTCTTCATAGGAGG
>CBETWC010000055.1:0-8243 GCA_965539925.1 uncultured bacterium | reverse complement strand
CGTCATGTTGCACGAGCGTACTCGCGCCTGTGGATCGATTCACTCTGCCGCGCCTGCAGGCATCGCTGCGGTTTCTCGCCGCCCCGAAAATTTCTCCAGAATCGCTTGGTTCCGGGAACTAGGGTTGGAACATGAGGCGAATCCTTGGCCCGATGATTGCTCTGGTAGTCCTGGCTGCAGCTTGTGGCGGCTCCAGCGATGTCGCGCCGACGACCGAGCCGGCGTTGCAGTCGTCCGGATCAGTGCCATCGACTTCGCCGGCAACCACGACGACGGTGTCCGAGCCAGCGCCGGCTGTTGACACACCTGAGCTGGGCGGAACCAGCTGGAACGTGACCAACTACAGCCAGGCGAATGGATCCATAACCAATGTCTGGTTGACCGAAGTGACGATCTCGTTCAACGCGGATGGGACCGTGTCCGGTTCTGCTGGGTGCAACGATTACCAGGCAACCTGGGTGATCTCGGGTGCCTACGACGAGTTCGAATCTGGAGTTCCAGATCCGGACGACGGGCAGGACCTGGTCTTCGAATCCCTGTCATGGACCGAGGTGGCATGCGACGACGAGTCAGTCATGGAGCAGGAAGCCGAGATACTCGACCTGCTCCAGCGTGGCAGGAGATGGGTGTTGATTCGAGGCAACTTCCACCTGCGCGACGGCGACGGAGCATTCCTCTTCGAAGCCGAACCCGCATAGCGGTGGTTCAGAGCACTAGCGGATGCGCTCGGGATCGCGTACGTGTATCACGCGTTGCCATGGCCTGACCAGGTAGGGCAGCGGCAACGTGATGACGTGGACCAGCCTCGTGAATGGGAATATTGCCAGGAAGACCCAGAACGTCAGGATGTGGAGCTGCAGCACGAACGGGAAGGATGAGACCAGCTCCGGCTGCGGGCTGAGCGTGATGAGCGACCACATGTATGGCACGACAACGCCTACTGCCCAGAGCGCGCCGAACCGCAGGGCGATTGCGACCCACACGCCGCTTACGACCTGAACCAACAGGACGAGGAGGACGACAAGGTCCATTGGTGTGGTGACGACCTGAATCTTGGCCGTTGTCAGACGCCGATAGATGAGAACAATGATACCGAAACCGGCCCAGAGGCCGAGAGCAAGACCCGTGACCTCAATGGCGTACAGACGCAGCGGGACACCGTTCCACCAGGCCACTGTGGACGGCAGGAACAGCACAAATACATGCGCGATAAGGATCGTGACGATGCCCCAGTGGAAGGGGATCGACCCCCAGAACAACTTCTTGCTTTCGAGGAGCTGTGACGAAATACTCGACACGGTGAAGGGAGCCAGACGCCAGCGCAGCACGCTGACCACGACCGCGACAACGAACGCGGCGTATGGGAACACCACGAAGAGCATCACGGAGAACGTGTCGGACATGGGCTCACCTCATTCTTTCTTCTGCGACGATGCGCGCTGCTCTGAGTACATGGAGATACGGGTTCTTCGAGTCTGCCTTCTTGAGCGACTTCTCCATCTTGGTGATGGCGGGGACGAGCAAGGGCTTGAGGTTCTCGAGCGGCTCGTCGGTGGCCGCCAGGTAGCGGAGAATCGGTTCGATATGGTCGGGGAGTTCGCCTTCAGGGTCGACATCCACTGAGCGCATTGCACCCTGAATGTCTGCCATGAACGTGCCCCGCTCGTAGCTGTCGCCGTACGCGAGATGCCCGACATAGGGGACAACCATGGGAGTCAGATCGAATGTTGACGTGAAGAGCTCCTCGAGATCTCTGAGCTCCAGATCGTCGATCCCGGAGAGGAATCGACGCATCTCGCGCTCGGCACTTCCCTTCGGGAGGCCATCGATGGACTCCCGAAGCGTCGCCATCCGATCGGTCGTCGGATAACGCATTGCGAGTGCAACGACCGTTGTTGTCTCGAATGTCTGTGTAGCTACCATCCTCGTCGCGGCTCCTCGATGTATCCAACGCCGACCTTGCCCTTATAGGAGAGGGGGTCGTTGAGTTCTTCGATCGACATCTCCCTGTGATACGGCGGCAGGACGAACCGCTCGTCGAACTTCGGGATCGTCGTGAGGCGGTACATTGCTTCTGCCGTCTTCTCATCAAGGCCGGCGCTGGCGAGCATCTTGCGTGTCGCGTCGTCGATCGAGCCGCCGTTGAGGCTCTCGTGACGCTTGAAGATGCGCACGGCGTACATCTTGCGCAAGATCTGGCGGATGATCTCCTCGTTCTTCACGGAGAAGAGATTTGCCAGGTACTTCACGGGGAGCCGTGCCCGATCCAGATGGTCGAACAATTCGAAGTCCTCCGGCTCATCCGAGATGTCGAGTCTCACGAGTTCGTTCTCGATCGTCGACACGACGGGGGACAGCGGCGGAACATAGAACATCATCGCCATCGTCCTGAACTCCGGGTGGAGTGGTAAGGCAATGCCCCACACCTTGACGAACTGATACAGCGGCGAGCGTTGTGCCGCCTCCAACCAACCGTCGTCGATCCCGGATTTCTCGGCCGCTTCGATCACGAGCGGATCGTTCGGATCCAGGATCATGTCGAGTTGCGCTGCGACGAGCTCGTCCTCGGGCACGGCAGCTGCGGACTCGATCTTGTCTGCGTCGTACAGGAGGACGCCCATGTATCGAATTCTTCCGACGCACGAGTGGGCACAGGCGGGAGCCTGACCGGTCTCGAGCCGGGGGAAGCACAGGATGCACTTCTCGGACTTGCCCGATGACCAGTTGTAGTACACCTTCTTGTACGGACACGCAGCAACACACATCCGCCATGCCTTGCATTTGTCCTCATTGACGAGAACGACGCCATCTTCTCCGCGCTTGTAGATCGCTGAGGATGGACAAGCAGCGACACACGCAGGGTTGAGGCAGTGGTTGCAGATCCTCGGCAGGTAGTTGAACACGACCTGCTGGATCTCCTCCATCTGGGCCCTCACGCCGGGGTCCAGGTCGGCGAGGCTCACGTCGTTGCGAGCGTAGATCTCGGATCCGCCGAGGTCGTCGTCCCAGTTCGGACCGCTGCTGATATCCATCAGCTCCCCGGTGATCAGCGAGATCGGCATTGCCGTCGGCTGGAAGTCACCTTGTGGGGCGTCGAAGAGGTCCTGGTACTTGTGCGTGAACGGGTCGTAGTAGTCCTCGAGTTGGGGGAGTGCTGGGTTGAAGAACAGGTTCGCCAGTGCGCCCGGCTTTGACTGGAGGCGGAGGTCGATCTTGCCGTTGTCGTCCGACTTCCACCCACCCTTGTAGTGGTCCTGGTCTTCCCATCCCGTCGGATAGCCCGTCCCCGGGCGTGTCTCGACGTTGTTCCACCACATGTACTCGGCCCCGCTGCGGTCCGTCCACAGGTTCTTGCAGGCAACGCTGCAGGTGTGACACCCGATGCACTTGTCCAGGTGGAACATCATGCTCATCTGTGCGCGAACTTTCATTGCGTGCCTCCGTCCGCCCGATGGCCGGTGTGCTTGTGTCGTATCAGTTTTCGTTTGTGCATCAGAACTCCGGGTTCTCGATGCGGCGGATGTACGCGAACGTGTCTCTGTTCACACCCGTCGGTCCCCAGTAGTTGAAGGCATAGCTGAACTGCGCATAACCACCCGACATGAGAACAGGCTTGAGCCTTGTCCTCGTCAGCGAGTTGTTCATTCCGGCCCGTGTCTTCCGTCTCGGGGAGATCGGTATGCCGAGGGTCCTCTCGGTTGCGTGATACACGAAGATCGTCCCCGTCGGGATCCGGGCAGACGTCGTACAACGCTGCATGAAGACGCCGTTGTCGTTGAACACCTCGACCCAGTCGTTGTCCTGGATGCCGAGTTCCGCTGCATCCTTGTTGTTGAGCCAGACGGTGTACCCGCCGCGTGAGAGGGTCATCATCCGATTGGTGTCTGAATACGTCGAGTGGATCGACCACTTCCCGTGTGGGGTCAGGTAGTTGTACAACTTGCCGACCTGTCCCTCGAGCATCGTCTGTTCCGTCTCGGTCAGCATCGCGTGGTCCGGCCGCGGCTTGTAGACAGGGAGATGCTCTCCCCAGGTCAGGTAATTCTCATGGTCGAGATAGAAGTGCTGACGACCGGTGAGCGTGCGCCAAGGTATGAGCTCTTCGACGTTGAGCGTGAACGGGGCATAGGCCCTGCCCTTTTCAACCCTGCCGGACCACGTTGGTGTGGTCAGAATACGTTGGGGCTGCCCAACGATCGTGTCGAATCCGATTCGTACGTCTCGCATTCCCTCAGCGATATGTGTGAGCTCGAGACCAGTCTTCTCCTCCTCGGCCTCAAATGCCCGATATGCGAGTTCGCCGTTGGAGGCCGGGTCGAGCGCAAGGATCATCTCGCAGACGTCACGGTCGCGTTCGAGCGAAGGCAGTGTGAGCTCCTTCCCATCGATTTCGATGGTGACAGGACTCCTGGCCGTGAGTTCGTCGTAGAACTCCTCGACTGGCACTCGCAGACCGTGGGCGCCAACACCGTTGGCTCTGACCCCGGGACCCAACGATGCCCATTTGACTGCAAGCTCGGAGAAGTCTCTCTTGATGACCCTGAACTTCGGCATCGTCTTGCCAGGGATCGCCTCGACCTCTCCGGTCCACCAGTCCTTCTCCACCGGCTGTGAGATCTCATCGACGGTGTCGTGTTGAAGTGGCAGCATGACGACGTCTTCTACCGGCTCGGGGAAGTACTGCGGCGCAATCTCCGAGACGCGCTTGGCGAGATCGCCGAAGATCCGCCAGTCGGATTTGGACTCCCACGCCGGTGGTACGGCCATCTGCATCGGGTTGATGAACGAGTGCATGTCGGTGGTGTTGAGATCGTCCTTCTCGTACCACGTGGCTGCCGGAAGCACGATGTCTGAGTACAGCGCACTCGTGTCCATCCGGAAGTTCAGGTCAACAACGAGATCCATCTTCCCGGTCGGAGCCTCGGGTCGAACGGTGATCTCGCTGATACCCAGATCGTCCGGCTCCTTCGCAATCGCAGTCGAGTGCGTACCGAGATAGTGGCGCATGAAGAACTCGTGGCCCTTGGCCGACGTGCCGATGGCGTTCCCGCGCCAGATGAACCAGGCGCGAGGCCAGTTCTCCGGGGCATCGGGATCATCGATGGCGAACTCGATGTCACCGTTCTTGAGGCCGTCGACAACTCCGTCGATGACTTCTGCGTCGGTTGTCGCGCCTTCAGCGCGCAGGCGTCGTGCGACATCGATCGGGTTCTGCTTGAACTGTGGGTAGAACGGGAGCCATCCGCGGCGCACCGCCCTTGCCTGCTGGTCCATCGTGTGGTCGAGACCCCCGGGCGACTCAGGCAGTGAGTCATAGCTCGAGTAGCCCTTCTCGTAGCGCCACTGATCGCTGTGGACGTAGTGCCACGAAGGTGTGTTCTGGTGTCGCGGCGCAACGCCCCAGTCGAGGCCGAAGGCGAGCGATCCCCACGAGGCATGCATGACCAGTTTCTCCTGGCCGACATAGTGCGCAAGTCCTCCACCGTTCACGCCGACCGAGCCTGTCAGCATGAGTGCGACGATCGCGGAGCGGTACAGCAGGTTGTTGTGGTACCAGTGATTGGCGCCGGCACCGATGATGACCATGTTCTTGCCATTGGTCGCCTCGCCATTGGCGCCCCACTCCCTGGCGAAGCGCAGCAGTGTGTCCCTGTGGATGCCGGTGTGCCGTTCCTGCCATGCAGGTGTGTAGGGGGCGTCTTCATCATCGTAGGAGTCCGGGTAGGCGCCAGAGAGGCCGCGATCGACGCCGAAGCGTGCCATGAGGAGGTCGAAGACCGTTGTGACGGCAACCCTGCCGCGTTCGGTCTCGACGTAGCGGATGGGTACGCCGCGATGCGCTACCTCGTTCGTCACGAAATCGTCGAATGCAACGTCACGTACCTCGTCTGCGCTGTCGAGGAACGACAGCAACGGATCGATCTCCGCTCCTGTTACCTCGTCCTTGAGTTCGAGGTTCCACTTGCCCTTGGTCTCCTCCGCCCATCGGTGTCCGATTGAGCCGTGAGGCAGGCGCGGCGAATCCGCGTCTGTATCCAATGTGAGGAGTTTCCACTCGCCGTTCTCGACGTTGCTGTACCGATAGAGCTGGTCGGCACGCAGCATGCGGCCAGGGGAATCGTCTGTTATCTCGACAAGGAACGGAAGATCGGTGTACTGCTTGACGTACTCCTGGAAGTACGGCGTTTCGCGCTGCGCATAGAACTCTGTCAGGAGCACATGGTCAACGGCGAGCCAGAACGCCGTGTCTTGGCCGGGATGGGCCGGAATCCACCAGTCCGCGTACTTCGCAACCATGGAGAAGTCCGGGCTGAAGACGGCGAGTTTCGCTCCGGCGTGGCGCACCTCTGCAATGAAGTGCGTATCAGGCGTGCGTGTCATGTTGAGGTTCGCGCCCATGACGGCGACCATGCGGGCGTTGTACCAATCCGCTGATTCGTGGACGTCTGTCTGCTCTCCCCAGACCTCCGGTGAAGCCGGTGGAAGGTCGCAGTACCAGTCGTAGAAGCTCATGACCGTCCCGCCGAGCAGCGACATGAATCTGCTGCCCGCGGCGTAGCTGATCTGGGACATTGCAGGGATGGGGGAGAAGCCCGCAACACGGTCGGGGCCGTAGCGTTCGACCGTGGAGACGATCGATGTCGCTGAGATCTCGAGTGCCTCGTCCCAGGAGATGCGTCGGAAGCCGCCCTTGCCGCGTGCCTCCTGATAGGCCTTCCTGGACTTGGGGTCATCTGTGATCGAGCGCCATGCCGCGACCGGGTCTCCGGGGTATGCAGCCTTGGCTTCGCGCCACAAGTCGATGAGGGCTCCGCGGCCATAGGGGTACTTCACCCTGAGAGGGCTGTAGAGATACCACGAATACGAGATGCCTCGCTGGCATCCGCGTGGCTCGTACGGGGGTAGGCCTGCCTCGAGCTGTGGGTAGTCGGTTGCCTGAAGCTCCCAGGTCACGATCCCGTCTTTGACGAATACCTCCCATGAGCAGCTTCCGGTGCAGTTGACGCCGTGGGTGGTGCGGACGCGCTTGTCATGGGCGAAGCGATTGCGATAGAACTCTTCCCACTTGCGTTCCGCCGCATCGACGATCTCCAAGCTCCACTTCTCGGTCATCGTGTGCTCCTCAGCTTCGTGACATAGGTTTCTTGCGGTCCTCGGATGATCTGCGCCGTGACCAGGATGAGGACGAGGAACCCGAGGGAGCCGAGCACGATGAGAAGGTCAAACGATGAGCCTTGCGTGGTATCCGTACTCGTCGTCTCGAGGAACGCTGCGAGGTCTGCTGCCTCTTGATCTGTAATGGGATGTTCTGCGAACACGGCGATCATCTGATCGACGACGGGATCGGTGATCGAGTCGATGAAGCCGCTCCTTCCGAACTCGTCGACGATGCCGTTGAGGTCCCGTGCAAGACCCGGCCCACCGATGCGGTCATACTCACCCGCGCTGTGACACGCGATGCATGCAACGCCGCCGCCGGCCAGAAGCGTCGTGCCGCGGAAGATGTTGTTGCCGATCTCTGCGGTTCCCTCACCGATGGGCTTGGTCGGGGGTGGCGTGGTGGAGGGTCCTGAGATCGCTAGCTCGACTGCGTATTCGGACACACTCTGGATCTCTGCGGCCGTGAGCCTCTTCCCGAAGCCAGGCATCTCCAAGTCGTAGGCGACACCCAGGATCTCCTTGCCCGAGAGACCGTTCGTGACGATATCGATGACATAGGCGAGGTCGGTTGCGCCCGGGTTCCCTGCGATCGGTGGGTACTTGTCCGGCAAACCGAGGCCGTCGTCCTGATGGCAGCGTGCGCACTTGTCGGTGTAGAGCTGGATGCCTTCGTCTGCTGTCTGAGCGCGAGCAGCAGGTGCCATCATCACCAGTAATGCCGTGAAGAACACGGCCATCGGAACGAGTCGCTTCACGCGAGTTGTTGCGATATTCACTGCCTGAACCTCATCGCTGAATTCCTCACAATGTTCACTTTGATCCCTGTCCCGCTTGCTGCTGCCGCCATGCTACCTTAGTCGCGTAGTTCACGAGTAGGCTAGTAAGGGATTATGAAAGGACGAGGTGTCTGCATGCGGATCGGGCATGATCGTGTCGACGTGAGACGGGTCCGTGTGTGCAGCGTTGGCTGGCTAAGAGGAGGCTGGTGCCGATGAGTCGCGAACAGATCTCACATGGACGGGCGGCACTGTACGGCGTCCTGATCTTCCTGTATTTCGTCATCTTCACGGCGTGGCTTCCTT
>CBETWC010000054.1:0-8268 GCA_965539925.1 uncultured bacterium | reverse complement strand
CTGTCGAGTTGACGGCCGTAGCCATTGCGCTGGACCGAAATGTCGATCGCGTCGGTCGGAACGCCGGGGACTTCCACCCGGACCTTCAACATGTCCTCCTCACGGAAGACGTCGATTCGGGGATGCCACGAACGCCCCTCGCCAAGAGCGAACTCGCCCTCGAAGAGGCGGTCGATATCGAGCAGCATCCCGAAGGGATCCCTTCGTAGGATCTGCATTTCTCCACCTCCTGTGGACCCGGAGACTCTCTTCGTCTCCACCTCTCATCGTATCACCGCAGACCCTTCCTGAGAATCCTGAACGACGCCGAGCACATGTGGCAGGATGAGGTTGGAGGTGGTCGTGAAGTACCTCGACTACACAGGCAAGATCGCCGCAGAGACACCTGTGTCGCGCAATCGGGTCATCGACTTCTGGCGTGCCGTTGCGATCCTCGTGGTCGTATTCGGCCACTGGCTCGCCGCATCCATCTGGGTCCAACCCGACGGAGAGATCGCGCTCATGAACTCCCTCCAGTGGATCCCATACTCGGCGTGGGTCACCTGGCTCGTCCAAGTGATGCCGATCTTCTTCCTCCTTGGTGGCTACGCCAATGCCAGAGCGCTCAGAAGCGTGGATGCAGGCGAGAAGCGCCGAAGGGTGTGGATCACCGAACGACTCCGACGCCTCTTCACACCGGTGATTCCGCTCCTGCTCGTCTGGACGCTGCTGATCATCGTCATGCAGCCGTTCGTGCCAGCGGACGTGGTCCGCGCTGGCGCAATGTCGGCAACGGTGCCGCTGTGGTTCATGGCGGTCTACCTCATGGTCACAGCCGCTGCTCCATGGACGCATCGCTGGTGGCTGGCGCAGAGATGGTGGAGCGTCGCCGCGCTCGCCGGTCTCGTGCTCGCCGTCGACGGCGCCCGGTTCATCTTCGAGGTGCCCGTGATCGCGTGGATCAATTTCGCCTTCGTGTGGGGACTCGTCCATCAGGTCGGATACTGGTGGGCACAACGAGACGCAGACAACAGGCCTGTTGAGGCATCGACCGGATGGAAGACGATGGCCGGGATGCTGGGAGCGTTGATCGCACTGACCTGGCTCCGGCTGTACCCGGTGGCAATGGTGGGCATCCCAGGAGCTGCACTGACAAACATGACTCCGCCAACATTCGCCATCGCTCTCCTCGGTGGGGTTCAAGCTGGCTTCATCTGGGGGACGAGGCCTTCTGTGGAGAGACTGACGCAGAAGCTGAAGGTATGGCACACGGTGGTCGCGATCTCGGGTGTGCTCATGACGATCTATCTGTGGCACCTGTCGGCGATGTCCCTCGTGGCGGCTGCTGGTATCTTCGCCTTCGACGGTGCCGTGTTCAGGATCGAGCCGGGAACCACAGCGTGGTGGCTCACCCGCCCGGTCTGGGTGGCCGTCCTCGGCGCGGTGACCCTCCTGCTGGTCGCGATCTTTGCACCCTTCGAGTGGCGGATCTCGCACAAGCCTGCACCGACACGTGTCATGGCCGTGACCGCTGGCGTATTGCTCACCGCTGGATCGGCCGCCGCGGTGGCCTACTTCGGCCTCGTCTCGTCAAGCGCTGAGATCAATTGGATGATCCCTGTGTCAGCGATCATCGGCGCGGGACTCGTCGGCGCATACCCAATCTTCGGTCGACACGACGATCTATGACCTGACCGCCGTATTCTCCCACTATGAAGATTGCATTCCCAACACGCAACGACCAGACAATCTCCGGACACTTCGGCAAGATGAAGGCCTTCATCGTTGTCGAGGTTGTTGGTGGTGTCGAGACCTCCAGAGAACGACGTGACATGTCCGAAATGCCTGCGTGCGGTTCGGGCCACGGTGAGAAGCCGAAATTCGTAATCGGGGCGATCGCTGACTGCGATGTACTCATCGCCGGCGGGATGGGCACTCCCATTCGCGACCGGGCAACCGGAGAAGGTCTCGAGGTCGTACTCACACGCGAGAGCATGATCGCTTCGGCGCTCAATAAATATCTCGACGGCACGCTCGAGGATCTCCCCCAGTTGGCACACGGCCACTAGCAGCGCGCGGCGGAGACAGGCCCTCAGTCGTCGCGGAGACGTACGAGGACCGCGGATCCCTTCGCTGTGATCTTCCCATCGACCATCAGGTCAGACGCGACTATCGCCTTGCGTTCCGTGATCTCAATGAGCCTTCCAACCACCTGCATCCGCTTCAGGGGCGTCGGCGCGAGGAAATCGACCTCAAGATGAGCTGTCACATAGCGCGGTGAAGGTTCCGACCCAATGTCATGGCCATCCTCGACCATTCGGAAGATGGCGGCTGATCCAGTCGAATGACAATCGATGACCGATGCAACCAAACCTCCGTACACAGTTCCCTCGAACGCCGTGTGCACTGGCCACGGCTCGAACTCGGTCAGGGTGTTGCCTCCGTCAAGGCGCGTCTTGATCTGTATCCCGTCGTCGTTGAGCCGACCACATCCGTAGCAATGCGAGGCGTCTTCCGGATAGGTGTCCTGGATAGCAGTCGTGTTCGTCATGGGTGCAATGGTTGCAGATTCGTGCAGCGAGGTGTCGCCACAGGGATTCGGGCTGCTCTCTGGCAACGAGCCAGATCGCGTTCGGCGCGTCGCTAGTACCGTGGGGATGACACAACACGGAGGGAGCGTGCCCGTGGAGGAAACACCACAAGACGAGGTTCTCGAAGACGTCACTGCCGAGGTTGTAGAGATCAATCAGGGTGGGGCGGGAACAGTCACCGCCACGACCGTGACCATCAACCAGGGCGGAGCCCAGGCCATCGAAGCCAAAGAAGTCTCCATCGCCCAGGGTGGGGCGTTGTTCATCGAGAGCGCAAATGCAGATCTTCGTGAAAGCGGTGTCGGGTTGCTCGCGACAGACACGGCTCACGTCCGCGAATCGGGCATCGGCGTTGCAGTTGCCGACACGCTCCACGCCGACAGAACGATGATCGGTGTGTTGTTCGCTGGATGCGTTGAGGGTTCACCCAACGTGCAAATCGACGCGCGCTCCGCGGCAGCGTTCGGCGCCGGATTCGCAGCTGTGCTGATCCTACTCGGTCGACTTCTCCGCAGAGGATGACTTCGGAACACGCCTGGTACCAAACCGGGGTCTTCTACGAGATCGCGGTCCATTCGTATCAGGACTCCGACAGCGATGGGTTCGGCGACATTCGCGGGCTGACGGAGAGGCTCGACTACTTGGCTTGGCTTGGGATAACCACCATATGGATGCTCCCGATCCTTCCATCGCCGATGCGAGACGGAGGATACGACGTCACTGACTTCCGTGGTGTGCGTGATGCGTACGGCACACTCGATGATGTGCGCACACTCCTGGAGGAAGCCCACTCACGCGACCTCAGAGTGATCACAGACCTCGTCGTAAACCACACGTCGGATCAACATCCCTGGTTCATCGAATCCCGCCAGCCCGGCTCGCCGAGGCGAGATTGGTATGTGTGGAGCGATGATCCCGAGCTCTACTCGGATGCCAGGGTCATCTTCGTTGACACGCATGACTCGAACTGGACCTGGGACGAAGTCGCTGGCCAGTACTACTGGCATCGGTTCTTCGACCACCAGCCAGACCTCAACTACGACAATCCAGAGGTCCGAGACGCCGTCCTCGATGCGATACGGTTCTGGCTCGATCTCGGATTCGACGGCTTGCGGCTCGATGCCGTGCCATACCTCTTCGAGGAAGAAGGCACGAGCTGCGAGAATCTGCCAGCGACCCACGACTACCTCAAGCATGTCCGGGCCATGGTGGACGTCGAGTATCCGGGTGCCGTGCTGCTGGCGGAGGCGAACCAGTGGCCACAGGATCTCCTCCCCTACTTCGGGGACGGCGACGAATGCCACATGGCATTCCACTTCCCCGTCATGCCCCGGCTGTTCCTGGCGATCGCCACCGGTGACGTCGCCCCCGTGTATGAGACTCTCGCGGACACACCCGAGATACCGCACGGCACCCAGTGGGGGGTGTTCCTCCGAAACCATGACGAGCTCACCCTTGAAATGGTCACGGATGAGGAGCGTGCCACGCTGTACGAGGCGTATGCCCCGGTACCCGAGATGCGCAAGAACATCGGTATCAGACGGCGACTGAGCCCGCTGCTCGGTGGAGATCGACGCAAGATCGAGTTGCTGAATGCTGTGCTGATGAGCCTGCCGGGCACTCCGATCCTCTACTACGGCGATGAGATCGGCATGGGAGACGATCTCCGCCTTGATGATCGCGACGGTGTCCGCACTCCCATGCAGTGGGACGGCTCCCCCTCGGCGGGTTGGTCGACCGCCGACCCGGCGTTGTTCTACCTCCCGGTGATCGATGACGCGGAATACGGATCAGGAGTTGTGAATGTTGCCGCTCAACGCGAAGACCCGGGATCGCTGCTCAACTGGATGCGTGATCTCATCGCATCAAGGCCCCCCGAAATGGGCACGGCACCGTACGAACCCATCAACACCGGCGACATGGGCATCCTGGGTTTCCGACGCGGCACAGTCACAGTGCTCGCCAACTTCACTGAGCGACCGAAGCGGATAGCTCTTGACGACGCAACGGTCGATCTCCCCCCATACGGCTGGGAGTGGCTCACCTGAGCGAGCCAGGGGGACGCTTCTCCAGTCGTCCTCCCTTCAGGGAGGACACGCGAGCGCAGCGAGCGAGGAGGGGGTGCGAGCCTGCGAGCTTCAAGCGGCACGCCACCAAGCACCGCCAGAGGGCCCAGAGCTCTGGGGTGGATTGAGGTCGTAGCGATCTTGCCGTACCGGGCTCGCAGGCTCGCACCCCCTCCTGAACATCGACGTTGTCGCTGTTCCGTCCTCCCTGAAGGGAGGACAGCTTCTCGCACTCGAAACGCGACAGATCGCCGGTGTGGGAGAGAGAAAGAAGGACGGCCACTAGCGTTGCGGCCATGACCGGATCAACCGTATCCACAGCGTGGTGGAAGACTGCTGTGATCTATCAGATCTATCCCAGGTCCTTCGCTGATTCGAACGGTGATGGAGTGGGCGATCTCCCCGGCATCACATCTCGTCTCGATTACCTCAGGAACACGCTCGGGGTGGATGCGATCTGGATCTCGCCGTTCTTCCCCTCCCCCATGGCTGACTTCGGGTACGACGTCTCCGACTACACCAATGTGGATCCTCTATTCGGCTGTCTCGCTGATGCCGATGAGCTTGTTGCATCGGCACACGAACTCGGGATCAAGGTGATCATCGATTGGGTTCCGAATCACAGTTCGGACCAGCATGCCTGGTTCATCGAGTCAAGATCCTCGCGAGACAACCCGAAACGTGACTGGTACGTCTGGGCGGACCCTGCGCCAGGCGGTGGCCCGCCGAACAACTGGCTCGGGATGTTCGGTGGGATCGCGTGGGAATTCGACGAAACGACCAACCGGTACTACCTGCACACCTTCCTCAAGGAACAGCCGGAACTGAATTGGCGGAACCCCGAACTTGTGGCAGCGATGCACGACACGTTGCGTTTCTGGCTCGACAGGGGCATCGACGGGTTCAGGGTCGACGTGGCCCACTTCCTCATGAAGGACCCACAGATGCGAAGCAATCCTCCCTCGCCGGGATTGCAGGCCGGAGAGAAGATCAAGCACCACTACGACGTGCAGGACCACATCTACGACAAGGCCCACGCGGATATCCACACCGCGCATGCAGGAATCAGGTCCGTCCTGGACGAGTATGCGGACCGGTTCTGTGTAGGCGAGATCCACGAGTCCGACTGGGACGAATGGGCCAAGTACTTCGGGAGCAACCTCGACCAGTTCCACCAGCCATACAACTTCTCGCTGCTGTGGACCGACTGGACCGCAACCGACTTCAGGGAGAAGATCGTCCAACAAGAGAAGGCGCTCCCGGCTGGGGCGTGGCCCAGCCATGTCCTTGGGAATCACGACGAGCCGCGACTGGCGACGCGCTACGGAGAGAGACGCGCGAGGGCAGCCGCCGTCCTGCTGCTCACACTTCGCGGAACTCCAACCCTCTACTACGGCGATGAGCTCGCCATGACAGATGGCAGCATTCCCCCTGGGGAAGAGCAGGATCCTTGGGGGAGGCAGTATCCGGATCTCAACCGGGACAAGTGTCGCACGCCCATGCAGTGGACCACCGCACGCGGCATGGGATTCACCACCTCGGATGCCGACCCGTGGCTCCCATTCTCAGATGGCGAGACCACCGTCGAATCCCAGATCGGTGATCCGGACTCGATGCTGTCGTTGTACCGACGACTCCTGGCTCTGCGACATGAAACCCCCGCTCTGGCCATGGGCGACATCACGATGCTTGAGTCGAACAGTGACAACGTCCTGTCGTACGTGAGGGAACTCGATGGCGTGTCAATATTCGTGGCCATCAATTTCACCGACAAGCCACAGCCATTCACATGTCCTCGGGATGCCCAACAGATCCTGTCCACGCAAGACGATCGCGAGGGACAACTCACGCGCATTGTGCTCGATCCCAACGAGGCGATCATCGCTCGATAGGGAGATTGGGCCTCGAGCAGTTGCCTACGCGATGATGGGGAGATGAGCTTCCAAGTCATCCATGAGCGACTGCCTGGTGACGACGGATGTGGCTCCGAGAGCCTTGAACCTGATCTGCTGCAGGTCATCTGGATCCTCTCCGAAGACGATGATCCGGGCTCCCGCGGTTGCCAGGTCGGTGACGATCTCATCGACACCGGCAGCATCAATACCCACGATGCCGACAGACACCGCCTCGTCAGTGGGAAGCCTGAGGACGCGGAACCCCATGGCGTTGAGCTGTTCGAGCAGACGAGGTGCATCCGTGTCAGCGCACCGTAGGCCAGCACGCGGAGCAGCAACGTGTGCTCTTGCCTTCATCACTCCCCATCGGAGGTGAGCCTCGTGGGCTTGTGGACCGAGCGGCTGGGATGAACCGGGAGAGAGCGCGTAGCGATCCCACGGCAGCATCTTGCGTTGTTGTGCATCGATCGGCGGAGGTTCGATGCCTGAGACGTCCAGGGCGTGATCAACCGGGCGGAGTGCTTCTCTGAACAGTTCGAGGGGACTGTTGGACACAATGCCCATGGGAGTCGACTCGAGACTCGTCAGCAGTCCGTCGAGGACTCCCGTGCCGACCACGATTCCGTCTGCGATCACAGCATCGATCTCGATTCCACGATCGGACAGAACGGCGGCCACGTACTCCGGGTATGCCGCAACGAACGTGTCACGGATGCTCGCTGGCTCATCGTTCATGCGGTGAACGATATCAAACGCGAGTGCGGATCAACAGCGCCTACCATCAACACAACATCAATTCCAAAGGACATCATGCGTAAATACATCCTCGCCTTCTTCGGTCTTGCACTGCTGCTCTCGGCATGCAGGATCGAGTCCAACATCATGCTCGACATCAGCGAGGATGGCTCGGCAACGGTGGGCGCAGAGGTCGGCTTTGACCAAGAGATGCTCGACCTCGTCAGCCAGGGTGGCGGAGATCCAAGCGAGATCCTTGATGAGCTTCCTGACCTTGGTGGGGACGGCGTGGAACCCATCAACCGCACCGAAGGAGACATGACGTACTTCGGAGCCCAGACGAACATCGCAGACCTGTCAACGTATGACTTTGATGGCCTTGAGGGCGAAACCTTCTCCGAGTTCTCCTACGAGTTCGACAAGCGATCAGCATCTCTCGCCGCAACAGTGGATGCAACGGGAATGGGCGATCTCGGCGGCGAGGATCTGCTGCTCGACCCATCCGAGATCACAGGAGACATCTTCTCGGCTCGAGTGCTTGTGAAGATGCCCGGGACGGTCTCTGAGAGCAACGCAGACGAGATCCTGCCTGACGGAACGCTCGTGTGGGATCTCCCCTTCACGGGTTCCAAGGAGATCGTTGCGACATCAACGTACGGAGCTTCAGCGATCAGCTGGATCTGGTTCGTCGTCGGCGGGATCCTGATCGTCGGCATCATCGCCGCAATCGCTGCCGTGTTGATGTCGAAGAAGGATTCGGAGAAGGCAGTTGCTGAAGCGGCGGCGGCATCTGCCCTGGAGGCAGATGTGGAAGAAGAGCCATCAGCCATCAGCTCTCAGCCAGCGGAAGAAGAGGCAGAAGAAGAGCTTTCAGCCATCAGCTCTCAGCCATCAGCTGAAGAACAAGCAGAAGAGCTGTCGGGTGAAGAGAAGCCACCGGTGGAAGAGATAGACGAACAGGGGTCAGAGGACGACCCCCCGGCCGAGAGCTGATAGCCGCTG